>NZ_JACGWF010000057.1:0-25722 GCF_014077595.1 Colwellia sp. 6M3
GGGGATAGGAAAGGAAGTGATAATGTGAATAATCAAGTAATTATTACATTAAGTTTATAAAAGTCAAAATGGTAATTACGAATTTAGAGAAATAAAAAAAGAATGAAGCAATTTAGATCATAGACACGCCGTAATACATATGAGTAAAAACAAAAAAAAAAAAAAAAAAAATAAAAAATAAAAAATAAAAAATAAAAAATAAAAAATAAAAAATAAAAAATAAAAAATAAAAAATGAAGATGAAGTACTCCGAGCCTATTATTGGAATAAAGCATTATGTGGCTCTATTTACCCGGTAATGCAGACACTAGAAGTTACACTCAGAAACGCATTAAATGAATCTGTAAAATTACATCATAATGGAAAATATTTAGGAAAGGATTGGTGGTTTGAGCATATGGCAACCGATATTCAAAACTCTAAAATCAAAAAAATGTCTCAAAAAAGTCGTGATAAATGGCTGAAGCCTGATGGAGTAACAAGAAAAAAGAAAAGTTTTGCTGAGCAAGCCGTCTTAGGAGTAATCAAAGATTTACACAGAGAAAATAGAATACCAATATTACATGATGACGTGATTAGCAGATTAACATTTGGATATTGGGTGTCGGCATTAGGTAGTGATTATGAAGATGTGACAAATAAAAAACTGTTATGGCCTAATTTGTTGCCTTATGTTTTTCCTAATACACCACACAAACCAAAGCGGTTAAGAATTGAAGCCACTTTAAGGCGAGTTAAAGACTTACGCAATAGGATGTCGCATCATGAACCTATTTGGAAGTTTTACCAATTAGATTCAACGGGTAAATCTGATTACTCCAAGCCAGTTTATGGCTTAAACACCAGTTTAAGTTTATTGGAAAAGGCTTACGATGAAGTATTAACAATTATTCGTTGGATGTCTGAAGACCGATACCAGAGCTTTATCGAAGGGCAACTAGATGTAGACTTCAGAAAGCTATGTTCTCATGATGGTTTTTATGGTTTTGTTAATCCTGATAAAATATCAAACAAGGTTTCTCGGACTAAAATAAAACGAGAATTTAAAAAATATATTACCCCAGACTTATCAAATGAAGTTCTTTTTATTACAGGTAATAAAAAAGCTCCCGTAGTTTTAGGTATAAACCAGCCTCGTGTGTAATTATAAATAGGAGCAGGTTTATTTTATTGCCAATAAATAGGTTTTTGATAAGAAAATTTATGAATACAAAAAATGAGGACAGTTAGTTAAATTATGCCAGAGCTACCGGAAGTAGAAGTTTGTAAGCGTGGTATAGAACCACATGTTTTAAATCAAATTGTTAGCAAAGTCGTAGTTCGTAATTCCAAGATGCGCTGGCCAATTACTCCGACGATTTCAGAAATTTGTAGTGAAAAAATTATTTCTGTTAATCGCCGTGCCAAATACCTTTTACTGGGGACTTCGAAAGGTATATTAATGCTGCACCTAGGCATGTCAGGCACTATTAGGGTAATTGATAAAGACACCCTGGTGACCAAACATGATCATTTTGATTTGGTTTTAGAAAACGGGTTAGCTTTGAGGCTCAATGATCCTCGCCGTTTCGGATCTGTATTATGGGTTACAGAAGATATTAACGAACATCCGTTAATTATAAAACTTGGCCCAGAGCCATTATCTTCTGATTTTACAGATGATTGTTTATATGAGAAGTCCCGTAAAAAGACAGTTCCGATAAAAACTTTTTTGATGAACAATCATATAGTCGTTGGTGTTGGCAATATTTATGCGAATGAAAGCTTATTTAAAGCGGGAATAGATCCAAGGAAGCAGGCAGGAAAAGTATCTAAAAAGCGTTATATAGAATTAACCACACATATTAAACAAACATTAGCGCATGCGATTGAGCAAGGCGGTACTACTTTAAAAGACTTCACTCAATCAGATGGTAAGCCAGGATACTTCGCACAAGAATTATTAGTTTATGGTCGAGGTGGTATGCTCTGTTTCGTTTGCAAAGAAAAATTGCAAGAAATTAAACAAGCAGGCAGAGCAACAGTCTATTGTCCTCGATGTCAAAATAAATAAATTTTTAGGCGTGTAATAAAGATTCGACCACAGTCTCAGTAGAATAATTTTTTGTACCTAAATTAGTAATTACTATTACTAAAATTTAGAAAAAATAATGTACTTTTAAATCGTACTTGCTTTTTGTTGGTGATTATTATCTTTATTCCTTTGAATTATGAGCAACCGTCACTCACTGTACTAGCAGGTACAAATTTATGGGTTGTATACCGTCTAAAGTCTGCCGATTAGGAATAACACCCCATATTGCTAATCAAAAAGTTACCCAAGTGATAATACGTAATCCTAAACTTCGCTGGCCTATACCTGATGAAGTACATAGTGTTGTTGGCCAAACTTTAGAAAAAATAGAACGGCGTTCAAAATATTTATTATTAAGGTTTTCTACAGGTACTTTATTATTGCATTTAGGCATGTCGGGTTCGGTGCGAATTTTAGAAGAGCATGTTCCTGCCGCTAAACATGACCATTTTGAAATGTTATTTGATAACGACAAAATGTTGAGGTTGAATGATCCTCGTCGTTTTGGCGCGGTATTATGGTTTCCTGAACATCACGATCTGCAAGGGTTGCTCACTAAGTTAGGACCCGAACCGTTAACGGAAGATTTTACTTACGGGCACTTATTTAACAAGGCAGGTAATCGCAAAGTACCCGTTAAAACCTTCTTGATGGATAATCATGTAGTGGTCGGCGTAGGTAACATTTATGCGAACGAAGCTTTATTCATCGCCAGTATTCATCCTGCCACTTTGGTTAATAGTATTAGTGAAGAAAAATTTAATGAACTAACCGACATTATTAAGCAAGTATTAGCCGCTGCTATCGAGCAAGGAGGAACAACTTTAAAAGATTTTACGCAGGCGGATGGTAAGCCTGGCTACTTTGCTCAAAAACTTTTTGTTTACGGACGAGCAGGTGAAAAATGTGATGGGTGCCAAACCATATTAGAAGAAATTCGACAATCGAACCGTAGTTCTGTTTTTTGTCCTTCTTGCCAAGTACAAGTAATACCAAAGAAAGTAGTGAATAAAAAGCCGAAAAAAACAACTAAATCAGCTAAGTAGTCATGCAGTATATTGCTTTATGTTGTGTTGAAGGTTTTTGACTGCTAACGTTTTTTAGCCTTTGAAAAGTAGTTAACGCTAAAGCTACTTCCTAACTTTTATTCACGTTATAATGATGTTTAAACGAAACGGTTATGCGCAATGCTGACATTGGTAAAATAAGCGCAATTAACCTGGTCATACACCCAACAAGAGTTAAATAGTTGAATGAAACCTTACGAAAATATTGCTGAGTTAATCGCTAATCTAGAGTCAGAAATTCAAGCAATTAATGCCGAAATAACGACCCTAAAAACAGAGCCGCAAAGTTTTAATGAACAAGTTGTGTTTAAATATATTGAAACGGGCAGCACAGGAAAAACAAAAGATTTTGTTCGTTCTCTAGGCGTTAAGTCTGAACGTGGTTCACTATTTTCTTCGGGTGATGTTAGTAAATTAATTAAAGCTGGAAGCGAAGATATTTCACCTGATCTGCTCGATATTGCGCGTAAGATAACTAATATGAAAAATAAAAATGGTAAGCAACGCCAGTAAGTAAAGTCGACTTTAGCTTTAGATCGGTGAAGGTTTTAGCATTTTTTAATACAACGGCAAACATGTATTTGTAAACCAATCATAATGTCGTTAGAAAATAAAATTGTTGATTAAGCGTAAGCTGATAAAAGTAAGAGTAATTGTATAAATTAGCTTACTTATATCAACAATAGGCCTAAACTTTCAAGCAAGATAGCTAGGGTTTTCTTTTCTACTTATTTATTTTTAAGCATAATGTTATCAAGCGCCTGTTTAACAGCAGGATGAACAAACTGGCTAACATCTCCATTGTGTAGCGCAACTTCTTTTACTAAAGTTGATGATATAAAAGAATTTTTTTCAGCTGGTGTCAAAAATACCGACTCTAAGTCAGGGGCTAAGCGTCGGTTCATGTTGGCTAATTGAAATTCATATTCGAAATCAGAAACGGCGCGTAGACCACGAATAAGTACCTTCGCTTGATAGCTTTCGGCAAAGTCTATTAATAAACCGCTAAAACCGACTACCGTCACATTGGGTAAATGTTGTGTAACTGCTTGAAGTAAAGCCACGCGTTGGTCTAAATCAAAGAGTGGTTGCTTGCTAGGACTCGCAGCAATACCAACAATAACTTCACTGAATAAACGACTTGCCCGTTCTATTAAATCGGCATGTCCGTTGGTTACAGGGTCAAACGTACCTGGATAAATTGCTTTAATGGCCATAATTTTCGATGATGTTATCTGAATAAAAATCTATTGTAAGTGTTGATGCGGCTAATTTCAAAAAAATCAGTACGCTATAAAATACACGCTTAACTATTTTTTAGCTGATCTAACATCGCAGTCATCTGATCATTTATCATATTTAGCGCCTTGTATGGGCGGATCATGACTTTAAACTCAGTAATTTTACCTTGCTCATTCCATGTGATCATATCGATACCATTAATATCTATATCTTGTATCTTTAAAGAAAACTCTAGTACGGCGGCGTTATTGCTTAAAAACTCTCGGTCGTAATTAAAGCTACCATTTAAAAAAGTATGAAAGGCTGCCGTTAGATACATGCTAACCATTTCTTTACCTTTTATTGGTGAATGAATAACGGGTGAATATAAAGTTACGTCGTCAGCCAGTAAGGTAGAAACCTGAGAAACTGCCTTGTTTTTTATCAGTGTATGCCAATTACTAAGCATTGTTTATGTCCTTTTTGATTAGTTTGTATTCTATTTTACATAAGGTGCAATCAAATTTGACATCTGTCAAGATTAAATTTACTTAAAGTATTTACTCGAAATACTTTAAGTTTGATGATTTTTGATAGTATGATAGAAAAATAATTGACCACAAATACAAGAAGTAGTATCCATGAAAACTCGGGATAAAATAATTCAAGCTAGCATTGTATTATTTAATGAACAGGGTGAGCGTAATGTTACCACCAACCACATTGCCGCTGATCTTGGTATTAGCCCTGGTAATCTCTACTACCACTTCCGAAATAAAGAAGACATTATACTGTCAATTTATGAGGAGTATGCTCGTAATCTGTTAATAGAAACGATGCCGGAAGTGAGCCCTGACGTAAAGCCTTTAGACGCTATTCTTTTGTATATGGATGTGGTATTTCAGGCAATGATGAAGTTTCGCTTTTTCTACAGTAACTTACCGGTATTGTTAGCAAAAAACCCTTTATTACACGATAAATATGTTGAAGTACAAGGCTTTATTGCTCAGCGTGTAAGTGAGTTGTTACTCTCGCTTCGTGATGCGAAAATGATGGATTTTTCAGATGAAGACTTACCTGATATCGTTAGTATTTTACGCTTAGTAAATACTTTTTGGTTAAGCTTTTATCAAACACAAAATAATGACAATGAAATTAATGATGCTGTTTTCTATCAAGGCGTTTTGAAAATATTAGTTATTATTCATCCATACATTAGTACCGAGGCTAAAAGTGAATTCTTAGAAGCCCGTGCTATGTACCGTCAACGTTGCCAAGATAGTTTATTAAATACAGCGTAACGATTAAAAATAACTCTGTTAAGCAGAGCAGCAATCTACTTTAAGACTGGTAACCGTTTAATAACGCTTGCCAGTTTTTTTCGCGCCATTGAAAATTCGCTATTTTATGACTTTCTTTGCGAAATGACCGAAGTAATCTTGCCATATTCTCTTCTGGCCACTTAATTTGATTATTTCTTGTTTGGCCTTGATCAAAATCAATAAGCCAAACTTTGTCTTTATCATCAATTAAAATGTTATGTGCATTTAGGTCATGATGATAAATGCCTTGTTGATGAAAAGCCTTTATTACTTTACCAATATTTTGCCAAAGGTTGTCGTTAACTTCATTTTTACTGAGGATAGCGACCAAATCACTGGCGTTTTCAATGCGTGACGACAATAAATCTGCACGATAAAACAAACCATGCCTACTTATTCGAAAAGCGATAGGTTTAGGTGCAGGTAGGCCTAATGCCCGCATTGCTATTAATAAATCAAATTCGCGAGCCGCACGAGTATTTTTTATGCTGGTAAAAATGTATAGGTCGTTAATTACCTTGCCAATAAGGCCGCCTCGATAATAATGCCTTAAAACCCAGTTTTGCATGATACCAGTGCTGTTCGGTGTCGCTATAAACCAAGTAGTACCGCGACCTTGTGCACTGCCAACAATGGCATTTTTTTCTTGCCAATAATCACCATCAAGCATTTCAGGCACAAAAGCACTAATTTCATCGTTGTTATATCGACAATAAATATTGCCTTGTTGTAAAGTTTTTTCATTACAGGGTTTTACAATTGCGGGCTTGTTCAAGATAATAGACCTATATTATATTTCTGCTCCTATTGTGGTGAATCCTTTATGCTGGGTCAAATATCTGCTCCGAAAAATTTATGTTTATTACGATTATCAGCCATTGGTGATGTGTGTCATGCGGTTGCTATGGTACAAAATATTCAGCGACAGTGGCCAAATACCAAAATTACCTGGGTAATTGGTAAGATTGAAGCGAGCTTATTGCAGGATCTATCTGGTGTTGAGTTTATTATTTTTGATAAACGAGCCGGTTTAAAGGGCTTTCGTGATTTAAGGCAAACCCTTAAAGGCCATAAATTTGATGTTTTACTGCATATGCAAGTGGCTTTGCGAGCCAGTATCGCGAGTTTATGTATTTCGGCGAAAGTAAAAATTGGTTTTGACACTCAACGTGCAAAAGAAGGGCAATGGTTATTCAGTAATAAAAAAATAGCCAAGCAAAAAAAACCGCATGTATTAGATGGCTTTATGGGCTTTGCAAAAGCCTTAGGCTTAGAAGTTTCACCGCCATTATGGAATATGCCATTAGCAGATAGCGATCAGTTATGGGCCAGTGAAAAGCTCAGCGCTGGCAATGCTGCAGGTAAACCGATTGCGGTGATATGCCCAGCAGCAAGTAAAGCTGAGCGTAATTGGCATGCTGAAGGTTATTCTCAAACGGCTGAACATCTGAGTGCGCGTGGTTTTAAAGTGCTTATCTGTGGCGGACCAACCACCATGGAAAAACTGCTTGCTGAAGCTATCATTAGTCGCAGTGAATTTAGTCAAGGTGATAATGAAATACAAAATTTAGTCGGCAAAACCAGTTTAAAACAATTATTAGCCGTATTAAAACTCGCTCATATAGTTATTGCTCCTGACACTGGGCCTGCTCATATGGCGGTTACAGTAGGAACACCCGTTGTTGGTTTATATGCTCACAGTAATCCTCAGCGCACAGGCCCGTATTTGTATCCTCAATATGTGGTTAGTGCCTACGCTGCCGCAATACAGCTGCAATATAAGCAAAGTATTGATCAATTACCTTGGGGCACTCGTGCTAAAGGTAAAGACTTAATGATGCAAATTAGCATTGCAGATGTTAAAAAAACCATTGAGCGGGTAATTCACGACAACTATCCAGAAATGCGTTAACTCACACATAAGGATGTGTATGAAAAAGTATGTTACCGGCTTTTTGTTTTCAAAAGATGCTAGTCATGTCGTGTTAATTAAAAAAATTAATCCGCAATGGCAAAACGGATTGTTTAATGGTGTAGGTGGAAAAATAGAAACCAACGAGGCCTCAATAGCTGCCATGGTTCGCGAGTTTTTTGAAGAAACGGGTGTTACCACCCAATCAGCCGATTGGACCCACTATGCGAAAATATATCGGCCTAATGGCTATGATGTAGACATGTATTTTGCATACTCTGATCTTGCCTTTAGCGCTAAAACCATTGAACAAGAGCAAGTGCATATTATTGATTTGACTCAGTTACCGCGTAATATCATCCCAAATTTACAGTGGTTAATTCCGCTAGCGCTAGATAAGCAGGCCGACTTTTCAAACCCAGTATTATTACAAGAAATTGCTGATGAGCGCCTTAAAGCATAGCGATTAAACGCATTAATGTACTTTGCATCGTACGGATTAATTAATCAGTAACTAATAAAAGTATTAATGAAGAAATATATCAATGAAGAAGCAGAGTAATGAAAAGTAGAAAATTACATAAATTGATCGGTCTTATTTTAGTGTTACCAATGTTAGGCTGGACATTCACTGGTTTAGTATTTTTTATTAAACCTGGTTACCAAGGTGCTTATGAGCAATTATCAGTTAAAACCTACCCGCTGAGTGGGCCTATAACGATTATTCCTCAAGATAATTGGCAAGAAGTTAGGGTAGTGAAAACAGTGTTAGGTGAGCACCTTATTGTTAAAGCCAACAACAAAAGTCAGCACCTTGATCCCACCACTTTACTGGCGATGCCTGAACCGACAACCTTACAGCTTGAAACACTTATCAATGATGCCTTTACTGATAATCAGGCACGCTATGGCGATATAATCAGTACTGATGGCTTCACGGCGAAAACTAATACAGGTGTTGAGGTAGTGCTTAATTGGAGTAGTCTAAGGTTAAGTCAGCAAGGCCAAGATACTCAACTAATTAACTTACTTTACCAAGTGCACTATTTGCAATGGACCCCGTTCAAAGAACTCAATCAAGTGGTAGGTATATTCGGACTGATATTGCTAATTTCGTTAACTGTTTTAGGTGTGAGAATTTATCTTAAGCAACGTGTTTAGCTTTTAATTACATATTAAAGGCTTATGATTTAATTAACGTGTGTAATGCCGTTAAAGACTGGGCAGTTGCTCCTTGGTTTGCAAGTACAACCTTGTAACTATTGTTTCCTAATACCTTGGCACTGGTTTCATCAGTAAACAAACGCAATACTTCACTGGCTAAAGTACTGGGCATATCGTCATTTTCAAGCAGTTGAATTATGCCTTGCGCAGAAAGTAGCTGCGCTAAAATCTCCTTGAAATTACTCATATTTGGGCCAGTGATAACTGGCTTTTGGAATAAAGCAGGTTCTAATGGGTTATGGCCACCAATATCGCTAAAACTTCCCCCCATAGTAACCACATCAGCTAAAGCGCAAGCAGCGAGTAATTCGCCTAAAGTATCAATAATCCAAACATGGGTATTAAGAGATACTGGAGTATTTTGGCTTCGTTTTAGTACTTTGTTTCCGGCATCATGCGCCAGCTTAGCAACTTGCTCAAAACGCTCGGGGTGTCGGGGCACAATAATCAGTAAGGCCTGGCTGTCTTGTTTTTTAACTTGTTCAAATGCTTTTAATGCGAGTGCCTCATCGCCAGGGTGTGTACTGGCGATTAGCCAAACTTTGCGATTTGCTGTTAATAAGCTTTTTAGTTCTTGTTGTTTAATCTTAATATCAATATTTAACGAGACATCAAATTTTAAATTCCCTGATAATTTACAAGTTTCAGGGGTTGCGCCCATCGCTAAATAATTATCTTGGTTGACTTGGCTCTGAGTTAATATTTTGTCAAATTTTTGTATTGTAGGGGTGATCAGCCAAGCGAATTTTTTATAGCTGCGCATTGATTTATCAGATAATCGCCCATTGACTAACAGCAGCTTAATATGGTTATTTTTACATTGTGCAATTAAGTTAGGCCATAACTCTGTTTCCATAAAAACCATAGCTTTAGGTTTTAAACGATTTAAAAACAGCGTAGTTGAACAAATATTGTCTAGTGGTAGGTAACAATGCTGCACTTTATCAGCAAATAATTTTTGTACTTGAGCTGAGCCGGTTGGCGTAAATGTGGTTACGGTAATGGGTGTGTCAGGGTTTATAGTCAGTAGCTGCGAAATAAACGGTTTTAAAGCAATGATTTCACCAACACTGGCCGCATGCACAACTATGCCATGGGGCTTTAAGTTTTTCGCAATAAAGCCAAAACGCTCAAGAAGTCGCTTTCTATAGGCTTGTTGACTAATTGATCGGATCAATAACACGACTAACAGTAGTGGTGTTAGCAGCAAAAATAATAATCGGTATAAAACTAAAGCAAGAGTAAAGCGCACTTAACGAGCTCAAATATCAATATTGTATAATCAATAGTATACCTAAAATCTTGCTTAAAAAAATCAAGCAAGTTATAAAAGAGCTAGGCTTAGTGTTTGTTAGCATAACTGTCTTACCTCGCTAACTAGGTCAGTAAAGGTTGTTCCGTTGTACATGGAGTTTTAGTTTAACTTATGAAAATTTATCTATTTAATCGATATAGAAACACTAGATACTCAGCATTGAAATTTATTTTCTGTTTACTAGCGTTTTGTACTGCTCAGCAATCTGCCGCTCAATCACTGGTTGTAAATCATGAAGCTAAATTAAGCAAAACCGTTACGTTAACAGCCATTGATAATTTCACCTTGTCCGGGCAATTAAATGTTGGTTTAGCAACGTCTGGTGGTGTATTGCTACTGCATGATTGCCAACATATAGCCAAAGATTTTCAGCCTTTACACACCGCACTTGTTAAGCAAGGTTTATTCGTTTTATCTCTCGATTTAAGGGGGTTTGGTGTAAGTCAAAACGAGGATTATTCCCATAAAAGTATTCGATTAAAAGCTGACGATATCGTGAGCTATCAAGGGAAGTTAGCGGCATTAATGCTGCATTGGGAAAGTGATGTTTTGTCGGCATATCAATATTTACAACGTACAATGAATAATAACCAAAGCATTAGCATAGTAACAAGCGGCTGTAGTAGTAACCAAGCGATTTACTTAGCGCAAAAAATCGCTTTAAAGAGTGTGGTTATGCTGTCACCAGAGTTAAGTGTTGACGACAAAGAGCAATTTAAACACTTACCCGACATGCCCATTTACTTGCTCAGTGCCAAATACCTCACCGAAGCAATGCTTAACGCACAAGAGTTGTTCGATTGGAGTGGTGATAGGCATTCGGTGTTACAAACATTTAAAGGTAACGGATCAAGTTACTATTTGCTAAAGCAACAGACTTACTTAAATGAAAATATTGCGATTTGGTTAAATAGCACGCTATCCACACTACCTGAATGATCAGCGTTTAAAAATAGTATCAAGAATAATTGAAGAGTTAGTTCTAGCTACACCTTCAAGCGAACACACCATATTAAGTACTTCGCTTAACTTTTCTAATGTGCTTGCTTGTATTGTTACCAATAAGTCATATTCCCCACTAATGGAATAAATATGGCTAATTTGATGTACTTTTCTTAAGGCTAAGCAGATAGTTTGTCGCAAGTTAGGATTTACTTTTAAAGAAACATTAGAAGAGATTAACCCACTCGTGTATTCGCTACCTAACACCACGCTGTATGCTTCAATCACATTATTGTTTTCAAGCTTATTCAGTCGATTTTGTATCGCCGTTCGTGAAACGCCGGTTGCTCTTGCCATATCAGAAACACTGGCGCGGGCATTGAGTCGCAGTATTGATAATAACTCTTCATCTTTTTCAGTTAACAATGACAACCCTTAAACTATATAAATACAAAATACAGCCTAAGATATTACACTTTGACACATAGATATGTCAATTTGACTATAAAAAAGGTCAAATTATCACGTAATGTCACTTTGCATATCACCTTGTGTGGGCGGATAATACGACAATTGAAAGACAATAACTTTTTAAGGAATTACCGTGACCAATTCTGCCAATACAAATAACTTTTATGCTCATTTAACTTCGCAAATAAACCAAGTAAAAGAAGATGGTTTATATAAGGCTGAACGTGTAATAACCACTGCGCAACAGCCTCAAATGGCGGTTAATACTGGCGAAAACGTGGTTAATTTTTGTGCCAACAACTATTTAGGCCTAGCTAATCACCCGTCGTTAATTGCGGCGGCAAAGCAAGGTTTAGATGAGCATGGTTTCGGTATGGCATCAGTACGCTTTATTTGTGGTACGCAAGACATTCATAAAACCTTAGAGCAAAAGTTAAGTACCTTTTTAGGCATGGAAGATACTATTTTGTATTCTTCATGTTTTGACGCTAATGCCGGTTTGTTTGAAACGTTATTAGGCCCAGAAGACGCTATTATCAGCGACTCACTTAACCATGCTTCGATTATCGATGGCGTACGTTTATGTAAAGCGAAACGTTTTCGTTATGCTAACAATGATGCGGCTGAGCTTGAAGCACGTTTGATCGAAGCTGATGAAGCTGGCGCGCGCTTTAAATTAATTGCTACTGACGGTGTGTTTTCGATGGATGGTGTTATTGCCAATTTGAAAGCAGTTTGTGATTTAGCTGACAAATATAATGCCATGGTGATGGTTGATGACTCGCACGCGGTAGGTTTTGTCGGCGAACAAGGTCGTGGCAGCCATGAGTACTGTGATGTAATGGGTCGTGTTGACATCATTACCGGTACTCTTGGTAAAGCAATGGGTGGTGCCTCAGGTGGTTACACTGCAGCGAAAAAAGAAGTCGTTGAATGGTTACGTCAACGTTCGCGTCCGTACTTATTTTCAAATTCATTAGCGCCAGCGATTGTTAATGCTTCAATTAAGGTCATTGATTTATTAGCTGATGGTGGCGAATTACGCAAAACTTTAAAAGACAATGCAGCATATTTTAGAACGCAAATGGAAGCGGCAGGTTTCACTTGTGCCGGTGCTGACCATGCTATTATTCCGGTCATGTTAGGTGATGCAAAAGTGGCTAGTGCGATGGCAGATCGCCTTTTAGCTGAAGGCATTTATGTGATTGGTTTTTCATTCCCTGTCGTACCTAAAGGGCAAGCGCGTATTCGTACACAAATATCAGCTGCACATACCAAAGCAGAATTAGACAAAGCCATTGAAGCCTTTATTCGTATAGGCAAAGAAATGAACGTGATTGAGGGCTAAACATGAAATCATTAGCAAAATTAAAAGCTGAACCAGGTATTTGGATGACAGATTCGCCGAAGCCAGAAATTGGCCATAACGATCTGTTAATCAAAATTAAGAAAACGGCTATTTGTGGAACGGATATTCATATTTACAACTGGGATGAGTGGTCACAAAAAACTATTCCTGTTCCTATGGTTGTGGGTCATGAATATGCGGGTGAAGTGGTTGGTATTGGTCAAGAAGTTAAAGGTTTTTCACTAGGCGATCGTGTTTCAGGTGAAGGCCATATTACCTGTGGTCATTGTCGTAATTGTCGTGGTGGTCGTACGCATTTATGCCGTAATACTGTCGGTGTTGGGGTGAATCGCGCGGGCTCTTTTGCTGAATATTTAGTTATACCGGCATTTAATGCCTTTAAATTACCAGATGAAATTTCAGATGATTTAGCCGCTATTTTTGACCCGTTCGGCAATGCTGTGCATACGGCGTTATCATTTGATTTAGTCGGTGAAGATGTTTTAATAACTGGCGCTGGCCCGATTGGTATTATGGCCGCTGCGGTAGCAAAGCATGTTGGTGCTCGCCATGTTGTGGTAACCGACGTTAATGAATACCGTTTAGACTTGGCTCGAAAAATGGGCGCTACACGAGCTGTTGACGTGACTAAAGAAAAGCTATCAGATGTTATGGCTGACTTAGGTATGACCGAAGGTTTTGATGTTGGCATGGAAATGTCAGGTGTTCCGATGGCATTTACCGATATGTTAGCCAACATGAATAATGGCGGAAAAATTGCCATGCTCGGTATTCCAGGTGAAGATATGGCGATAGACTGGAGCAAAATTATTTTTAAAGGGTTAACCATTAAAGGTATTTACGGTCGCGAAATGTTTGAAACTTGGTATAAAATGGCTAGTTTGATTCAATCAGGCTTAGATTTAACGCCAATTATTACTCATCACTTTAATATTGATGATTTTCAGCAAGGTTTTGATATCATGCGTTCAGGACAATCGGGTAAAGTAATTTTAAACTGGGAAAAATAATGTCAAATAGCGAAGAAAATTTTAAACATATGCAAATCAGTGAACTGCATAAAGTACTAACTGATAAAACACATGTGGTGGTTGATATTCGCGATCCAGCCTCGTTTCAGGCGGGGCATATTCCCAATGCCATACATTTAAGTAATGACAGCTTACCTGATTTTTTGCGTACCGCTGATTTAGACGAACCTGTAGTGGTGTGTTGTTATCACGGTATTTCAAGTCAGCAAGCGGCGCAGTTTTTGATCAGTCAAGACTTTACCGAAGTGTATTCTTTGGATGGTGGCTATACTGATTGGCAATTACAACACCCGGACGTTGTTGAAAGCTGATGATAGAGCAAAACCTGCAGCCTTTAGTGAAAGTAACGCAACACAATATTGCCTTACTTTTTTGTAACTACCTCAAAACAATGCAGGTTCAAGCACAGGTTAAAAGTGAAGATGCAGGCTTTGTGATTTATTGTCAATCTGACCAAGTTGATTTTGCTCAACAAGAGTTTGAGCAATTCATCGCTCAACCTTATCAGGCTAAATACCAGCAAGCAGCATGGCAAAGCGGTAATGTTACTGAGGTTAGCTCTAATTCTCCTGCGTTATTAAGTAGCTTTAAGAGCCAGTTTTTTTCTCATGCTGGCATTGTTACCTTAGTCGTATTCACCCTATGTTGGTTGGTTTTTATTGGCAGTAGTTTAGGCTGGGGAAATACTTTATTTCATCACTTACAATTTTATCCTCAACTTAGTTTTGACGCCGTTATACAAGCCCCTCACCGATTATTAGGGCCTGCTTTCTTTCATTTTTCATGGTTACATATTGTTTTTAATACCATGTGGTGGTGGCAGTTAGGTGGTTCGATTGAAAGTACCATGGGTAAATTCAGTTTAATTAACTTACTGATTATTTCTGCCTTGTTTTCTAATGTTGGGCAGTTTTATGTTGGTGGAGCAAACTTTGGTGGTTTATCCGGAGTAGTCTATGCGTTGGTAGGCTATGTGTGGTTTATTGGCTGGCTAATGCCGGAAAAAGGTCTGTCGTTGTCTAAACCCATTATCGGCTTTATGTTGTTTTGGCTACTGTTAGGTTACACGAGTTTAATGCCGATTAATGTTGCAAACACTGCCCATTTATTAGGCTTGCTTAGTGGTTGTATGGTGGCTTATATTCAAGTTTTAAAAGAAAAAAAACACACGTCATAACAATCAGTGTGTTTTAATTTTTCAGCAATTAAAAAGTTTATTTTAATTGCTGTTTAGCTGAACAGAGTTTAATTATCTAACCACTGGGTAAACAAAAGTTTTTTTATTAACGGCTTACCTGTCTCTTTTTCCAGTAATTCTTTGACTTTATCTTCGCACAAACGCTGTATTTCATGGCGACCATTAATTGATTTTATGTTTGACTCAGGCTGCTGACCAATAATATTAATAATGGCATCTCTCAAAAGTGGCGCATGATGCTCAACAATTTCATAATTGTTGGCATCTTCTATCATCAACTCAACTGTTAGGCGAACATAGCCCATTTTTTTCTTAACAGCGACGTAATTAGTCACAATAGAAGGTTCGAAACCAAAGTAGGCATAATCTGCAGCTTTAGCAAAAGTCGAACTTAACAGGACTAGTATTAAAATAAGGGATGTTTTCATACACTAAAACTCAAATTAAAAATAAGTTATCTATTTATGTTAAGCAGTTAAATAGGCTGATTACTATTAAATGATAACTCGAATTTTGATCATGCGCTGATTTATTTACCTATTTTTATCAGGTTCAACCGGTGAGCCAAATTTTATTGGCTATAAATTGCTGTTTTGAAAGCGGGGAGTAAGCTGTATTTTTGTCTTACTAAACGCTATCATACCTCGCTTTTCGTTAAATAACGCTGCTGTTGCTTGATACAACGTGATGCATGCGCTGTTAATAATAAACGTATCGAAAAAGCGTTTAGCGTTGTTTAATCAATATTTATTTACCCGTCTTAAGGTGAAATAGTTTTCAGGTATGACAATAGAACATTCATTATTCCCTGTGCATATGGTGGCCAATTGGCAACCACCCCAAAGTGTCTCTATTGCTAATAACTTACGCGATTGGTTACTTGACCCTAGTTCATTAACGGCTCGCTTGAAGTCTCATAGCCAGCATTTTCGTGTCGAACTACTCGGACAAAAAATCGAAGCTTGTAGTGCTGCAGAGGCCAATAATGACATTGTTGCTGGTGAGCAAGTATTGGTCAGAGAAGTTTTATTGTACTGTGATGATATAGCACAAGTATTTGCTCGCAGTTTATTACCTTTGTGCTCGTTAACGGGTGCTCAACAACAGCTAGCCCATTTGGGCACACAGTCTTTAGGGCAAGTATTGTTTAATCATCCTGATTTACAACGTAAAAAGATTGAAATAGCCAAATTTGATCAAGATTCTAGTGTCGCTAAACTTGCAGATTATTTATCACTGCAAAAAAGTCAGCTCATACTTTGGGGAAGACGTTCGGTATTTGTGCTTGATGAAAAACCATTAATGGTGGCAGAGGTTTTTTTACCTAACGCCATTGCATATAAATAATAAAAAGGTACTACAGTGAGTGAGTTCACCCAAAAACTAACTGCGATTAAACAAATTACCCGTATGGATAAGCCTATTGGTACATACTTGTTGTTGTGGCCGACTTATTGGGCGTTATGGATTGCCTCAGATGGTTGGCCGTCATTGCATATGCTAATTATTTTTAGTTTAGGTGTTTTTTTCATGCGCAGTGCAGGCTGTATTATAAATGACTATGCCGACCGCAAAGTGGATGGCCAAGTTAAGCGCACACAAAACCGACCGTTGGTAACGGGTGCTCTATCAGGCAGCGAAGCTTTACAATTATTCGCTACCTTTATTTTATTGGCTTTTTCTTTAGTCCTTACTTTAAGCGATTACACCATCATGCTGTCTGTTGTTGCCGTTTGTCTGGCAGCCAGTTACCCTTTTATGAAACGCATTACCCATTTTCCACAGGTAGTATTAGGCGCCGCGTTTAGCTGGGGTATGATCATGGCCTTTGCGCAGGAGCAAGGTCAAATACCTGCGGTGGCTTGGTTATTATTTACAGCTAACGTTATTTGGACTGTTGCTTACGACACCATGTACGCTATGGTTGATCGTGATGACGATTTAAGAATAGGTGTTAAATCTACCGCGGTTATTTTTGGTGAAAATGATAAGCGCATTATTTTATTTCTGCAGTTAATGACCTTAGCGTTATTATTTACAGTCGGTGATATTTTAGCCTTTGGTTGGCTTTATCAGTTGTCGTTAGTTATTGCGGCAGGATTTTTTTGTTATCAACAAATTTTAATTTCAGGGCGTGATCGTGATCGCTGTTTTCAAGCTTTTTTGAATAATCACTATGTAGGTTTAATTATATTTGTTGGTGTAACAATAGAATACCTTTAGCTCAAAGTACTCTAAATCACCGTACTTGTTAAGCGACAAAACGCTAAGCGCACAACATAAATGTGTTGTTAATATGTGGCATTGTGGAGAGTAATAGCTAAAGCTTTAGCTCTTACTTTTAGACAATAGCACTGTTCGAGGTAGCGTATTATAGATATCCATGACCAACCCAGTGGATTGGTCATGGAATAAGTTACAAGGTGACTGTTTAGCTTTTATATCCTTAACGCACAATACTTTGTAAAACTTCTATATCGACTAAGTTACTGACTGAGCTTTTTAATAAACCTAATGTGCTGCTATCTATTAACTTATCATCGTCATTTAGCTCAATATAGCCTTGGTCTTTCATCGCACTAATTAAGGTCGATTGAGCCTTTTTATCAATAAATTCTGGTGCGCTAATATCATTTAATACCGATAAGCGTTGAGCAATAGCAACAACCTTTTCAATTAACTCAGATTTTTTAATCGGCGCTAATTGCCCCAGTAATGAGGTTATAATGGCGAATCGTTGCATGGTTTCGTTAACACATTCAGCAATTAAACGAATTTTAGCTCTATTCTCATCATCACTACATAATGACCAAGCGCCGGATTTACTTTGTTTTACGATGCCCTTATCAGCTAAGAACTGACAAACGGCTTGGACTTGCTGCGCTATGTCATCAGCTGCTTGCCATAAAAATAAATCTGTTTTTAGTAACTCTATAAGGCGCTGAATTTGACTGAGTAAGCTCTCTTGGCTAATTTTTGCATTACGCTCTAATAAACGACAAACCAGTGATGGCAGTATGAATGTGTGAATAATATTGTTGCGGTAATAGCGCAGCTCCAAGATTGCACTTTCTGTTAACGAGATAATGTCACCAAAACTGTCTTGGTTGATGGTGACTTTATTTAATAATATGACATGCTCTAAAAGCTCAGCTCCGGTTTCATCTGGAATGGTTAATTCTGTATGATACGGCGCAGCACGTTGTAATTCGATAAAGAAATCAAGCTGGCTTATTAACTCGGCTTTGGTCAATGCTTTGTTTTCTGTGGCATGTAAAATCAAAGAGACTAAGGCAACCCCATTCAATGCCGCACATTGATTAATTGAAGTCATAACTTGCTGAGCTAGTACATTAACGCAAGGGTTCAACCACTTAGGCTTTTGTGGGTCTATAGGGTCAATAGCTTGTTTCCAGTCAGGCACCTGATTATTTAAAAACTGATTAATATTAATCGGCTCGCCAAAGTTAACATAGCCTTTACCATAATTTCGTAAGTTTCGAATTGCTTTAATCACACCAAAAATTGACTCGCCTTTCTTTTGGCTACCACTCAACTCTTTGTGATAAGTACCCACTTCCATCACGTGTTCATAACCTAGGTATACCGGCACTAAGGTCAGTGGTCGGTCAATCCCACGCAGCATACTTTGAATGGTCATTGCTAGCATGCCAGTTTTTGGTGAAAGTAAACGTCCGGTCCGGCTGCGCCCACCTTCTGAATAGTATTTTACCGAATAACCACGTTCAAAAAGTAAACTTAAATATTCACGAAAAATAGTAGAGTAAAGACGATTACCTTTAAAGCTACGACGAATAAAAAAGGCCCCTGCTTTTCTGAAAATTGGACCAGCTGGCCAAAAGTTTAAATTGATACCTGCTGCAATACGCGGTGTAACTAAGCCTTGTTGAAATATGACGTAAGTAAGGAGTAAGTAATCCATATGGCTACGATGACAAGGTACGTAGATAATTTCATGCCCCTCTTGTGCTAAGTTTCTTAACCGCTCAGCTTTATTCACTTCAATACCGTTATAAAGTCGATTCCATAGCCAGCCTAAAATACGCTCACCAAATCGAACCGTTACATCTCGATAATCACCGGCAATTTCGTCCATAATGGCTAATGCCTGCTTTTTAGCTTCTGCTTCAGTAATATTTTTACTTTGAGCTTCTTCACTAATCACACGTTTTATTGCGGGGTTTACTATTAAATTAGCAAACATCTGCTGGCGATGCATCAGTCTAGGGCCTGTGGCCGCTATAATTTGTCGGTGAAAATGAATGCGGGTAATGCGCATTAATTTGCGTGCACTGGCCTCAGTACTGCCATGTTTATCAGCCATATGTCGAAATGAAATGGCTTCACTAAAGCGCACCATGGTATGGCGACCTAAAAATAATACGATAAAGAACTTTCTTAACCAGGTAGGTGATTCTTGATCAGCTAATAACGCACCGACATTAGTGTTGTTTTTTTCTTTGGTTGGCGTTCGACCCCAAATAACATTAGCTGGAATCAGTTGTGCGTCTAAGGCTTCGTTATTAGCGTGAGCGTTCAGTAGTTCAAATCCTTGCGCGATTGCCGTCGTTTTTTGTGGTTTGCGCCAATTAAATAACGCCTTAGATTTTTCTAAAAAGAGTAACCGAGATAAGGTTTCGCCATCAATATTAACCGGTGTTAAAGGATCAGGTAAATTCGCTTTTTTACAAGCGGTGCGCAGTGATAATACGTCACTGGCTGATTGATGCCTTAAGACATAAAATATCGGTTGCTCAGGAGTTAGTTGATCTGAATTAATTATTTCGTCGGCAACAACTTTGCAACGCACCAATAATTTTATCGGTAAGCGTAATAATAAATAAAAGAACTTACGAATGGCTAACATCATGTTTTACTCGGCTTTATTTGACTGGTTATGATAACACTTAGCATCAAGTTAACTCTGATTCCCTGTAAAGTTTGTCTGGCTAAGCGCTCAACTCAATTTTATAACGGTTATTATACCCGTACTTCTTTCTGATTAGCGATGAGTAGTTTTATTCGTTAATAATTAACTGCTAAAAATACTTATTCCAAGTACTATAATGAAATATAAAGAAATAAACGAAGTATTGGCAAGCCATACTTCATTAAGATGATAGGAAACTTATGCAAAATAGCCCTAAACCATTAAAAATTGCTATATTTGTAGATGTACAAAATATTTATTACACCACGCGTGACACTTTTCAACAGCAATTTAACTATCGTGCTTTTTGGCAGCAAATTAGCCAACAAGGGGATATTGTTCTGGCCAATGCTTATGCAATACAACGCAGCGACGACCAACAACATAAATTCCAAAAAGCGTTAAAACATATCGGCTTTGATGTGAAGCTTAAACCGTTTATTCAACGAAGAGATGGCTCAGCTAAAGGTGATTGGGATGTGGGTATAGCGATTGATGTTATGGAAGCGGCTCCCGATGTTGACATGGTTATACTGCTTTCTGGTGACGGAGACTTTGATTTATTACTGAAAAAAGTTATGTCACGTGATGGTATAAAAACGCATGTTTATGGTGTCACAGCTTTAACGGCGCAGTCTTTAATTAATGCCGCGAGTGAGTTTTTCCCTATCGATAGGAATCTCTTGTTATAAGAGGTTAAAAGCTTTTAACCTGCTCTCAACTTTACAGGCTCAGCATTTGTTACTTAGCATATTATGCAAAATATTTTGTAATACAAGATGCTTTTCATCAAAAGTCAGCTAAATTTGTATTTATTGTTTGGGCTTAGTATTGTACCCATAAAATTGTCATAGAAATAATTATAAACAAGGAAATATCATGTCAGTAGAAGCGCTATATAAAGTTATTTTATACCCATTTATCAATGAGTCACTTGCCAGTTTAAAAGCAATGACGAACTTGGTTGGTGAAGCTGGGGAAGCTTTTGTCGATAATGTTGATGACTTTCGCTTTAAAGGCTATGCAGTATGCTCTGAAGTTACAGGTGGTTTAGATGGCGTAATTATGATGCATCATTACCCAGAAACAGCTATCGCCATTGGTAACTCTGTTTGTGAGCACATGTTTGAAGAAAAATATCAGTTCACTGAAATTAATGAAGAGCTAAGTCATGCGCTAGCAGAATGGGGCAACACCATCGTGGGTCGCTCAACTGATCTACATGGCCGTTATAGTTTAGATTATAAATTTTCAAGCCCGTACTTTGTTCATGATGTTAATGACATGGATAAATATTTAGCCGGTGTTACCGAAGTTATTACCGTGCCTATTACTATTGAAGGCGTAGGGCGTTATTACTTTAACTTACTGATCCGTAAAGTTGAATATCAATCAATAGGTATCAAACGCGAAGCCAGTACAGGTATTAGCAACCCACATACCAATGTATTACCACTCGAAAGTAAAATATTATTAGTAGATGATAGCGGCATGATACGCAAAGCACTTAAACGCTATTTAGCACAATTAGGTTATAACAATGTGATTGAAGCTGACGATGGTTCGGTAGCCGTTACTATGGTGCAAGAGCAACAACCTGACTTTATGTTTATGGATGTGGTGATGAGTGACATGAATGGCGATGAAGCATTAGCTAATATCCGCGCTAATGGCAGTAATGTGCCTGTGGTTATGTTGTCATCAGTTACTGATCAAGCGCTGATACAAAGCTGTGCAAGTAAAGGCATTTCAGGCTTTATATTTAAGCCTATTCAAGCTGATACTGGTGCTGAAATTATTAAAGATTATTTAAAGATAGCTTAATATGAGCTGCAAAACAGTGATGGTTATTTACATTTAATAATTATTAATCATCACGTTCTATCTCATTTATAAAATTGAGCAATGCAGGGATAATATAAGTATAAATACTACTTATATTATCCCTTTTTTATTTATTGAGAGTGAATAACTTCAACTTTATCAAACAACTTTTCAATTGAAGGGGAAACATTTCCGGTAGTTTTACTGACTACCACAATAGCGATTGTCGATAAAATAAACCCAGGGACTATTTCATAAATACTGGCACTTAACGACTGACCATTGATTGTGATGGGCGCATAAATCCAGATTAATACCGTGACAGCACCAACTACCATACCCGCAAGCGCGCCGTTACGATTCATTTTTTTCCAGTAAAGACTCAAAATGACCACAGGCCCAAATGCTGAACCAAAGCCAGCCCAAGCATTACTGACTAAGTCTAATACTGAGCTATTGCGATCATACGCTAAATAAACCGCAACTAAAGCGACAATCAGTACCGATATTCTTCCTACTAATACTAATCGTTGATCACTGGCTTTTTTATCCAAAAAGGTATGATAAAAATCGCCCGTTAATGAGCTTGAGGTCACTAGTAGTTGCGATGATATGGTACTCATAATTGCGGCAAGAATGGCGGCAAGTAAAAATCCAGATATTAAAGGGCTAAATAAAACTTGTGACAACAAAATGAAAATAGTTTCAGGGTCTTCTAATGCAACGCCGGTATTTTTAACATAAACAATACCCGCAAACCCAGTAGCCATTGCACCGCATATCGCGACAATCATCCAGCTCATGCCAATACGTCGAGCAGTGGGTATGTCTTTGACCGAACGAATAGCCATAAATCTGACAATAATGTGGGGTTGCCCGAAATACCCTAAACCCCAAGACATGGCAGAAATTACCCCAACGATACCAATACCACTAAACATATTGAGTAATTCGGGATTCATTTCTTGAATACTGCTATGTACTGTTGCTAATCCGCCGACATCATTAATAACAACAACCGGCACTAAAACTAAGGCGATGAACATAATACAGCCTTGCACGAAGTCGGTTAAACTTACCGCAAGAAAGCCACCAAATAAAGTATAGGAAACCACCAACTAAGGCGATGAACATAATACAGCCTTGCACGAAGTCGGTTAAACTTACCGCAAGAAAGCCACCAAATAAAGTATAGGAAACCACCACGCCTGCAGTTACATATAAGCCTAATTCATAGTTTAAACCGAATGAACTTTCGAATAGCTTACCGCCTGCGACTATGCCGGATGAGGTATAGAGGGTGAAAAAAACAATGATAACAATGGAAGAAATTAACCTGAGTGCGCGAGATTTATCTTCAAAGCGATGCTCAAAAAAATCAGGCAATGTAATCGAGTCGTTAGCAAACTCAGTATATGTGCGTAAACGAGGAGCAACCACGAGATAATTCAAAAATGAACCAATCACCAAGCCTATCGCAATCCACAAGCTGCTGATCCCTACGATATACATAGCACCAGGTAAGCCCATCAGCATCCAGCCACTCATATCTGATGCACCGGCTGATAATGCTGTTACGGAAGGGCTTAAACTACGTCCTCCCAACATATAGCCAGAAACATCGTTGGTTGTCTTTCTATATGCATATATGCCGATGCCGATCATGGCACAAAAATAAAGCCCTAAAGAGAAAAGTGTTTCAAATTCCAAAGTAATACCCACCGTTATATTTTTTAATAGTGTTAATAAGCCAATGTATCGATAAAGAGTTTACTGGCGGAATAATCCATAAACATTTATTAAGAAACTTAAATTTAAAATTAAAACTTCCTTAAAGTCTGATTTTTAAGGTAAAAATTAAAGCATTTATGACAAAGGCTACTATGTGCATTAACGCTAAACTTAATGTTAATAACATTGGCAATATTAAGCGTAGATTTGTTGTTGAATATTTTATGCAGACAAGGATAAAAAGGTTATTATCGAATATTAAATTAAAATTTTTTATGGATTAGGCCGTAAACACACTCTTTAATAGTAGCCTAGGTAATTGGACATATTGAATGCCAACAAAGACACCGCCAAACAATAGAATTTTTGAAGCTTTTCAATCATGTAGAGATGGGTTGGTGCGCTCAATTATGAAAATGAGCGTAAAGCAGCAAGATGTTGATGATATTTTACAAGAAACCTTTATTCGAGTTTTACAATCTGATGCTCAACAAGAAATAAAATCTCCTAAAGGCTATTTATTTGTTGTATCACGAAATTTGGTGCTGAAGAAGTTAACGCAGCAATCGAAAGAAATAGATAATGAAATTGATGAAGCCTTACTTGAGAGTGATGTTGATAATACGGTTGAGAAAGAATTATACCAAAAACTTAAATTTGAACGTTTCTTGGAAGTATTAAACGCATTACCTGAAAAAAATCGCCGAGCGATACTCTTAAGAAAATTATATTGTTTAAGTCATAAAGAAATAGCTAAAAAAATGAATATATCCGTCAGTTCAGTTGAAAAAAATATAGCCAAAGGCTTAAAGCAATGTAAGCAGTCTCTTTATGCTCAAGGATACGACGTAAACGAGTCCAAACAAGCCATTGTGCTTAATAAGTTGAACGAGGAAAGTAGAAAATGAATTCAAGTAATAAAGTAGTTCCTCTTCATACCTCAAATAGTATTGACGACGAAGCATCGCTTTGGTTGGTAAGACTAGATAATGGGAGTTTATCTCGACAAGCTAAAAAAGACTTTAAAGCATGGTTAGCAGTAGATAAACGCCACTTAGTTGCATTAAAAGCAATGGCTGATGTGTGGAATGATATGGACGAAGTCTTAAGTATGATTACCGATGAAGGTAGTTCAGAAAATATATCGTTATGGCCAATATTAACCCCTGTTTTTAAACCGTTGATGTTAGCGGCAAGTGTGAGTTTTTTAGCTGTTTTACTTTGGTTGACTGTGCCTGAAGGTGTGCAGAAAAATTCATATGCGACTGTAATTGGCCAGCAACTCGATACCACGTTTGCTGACGGTTCAATTATTCACTTAAATACGAATACGGTGATTGAAACTGAGTTTTCTAAAGACAAGCGCATAATAAAGCTTATTCAAGGTGAAGCGCTTTTTGACGTCGCTCACGATCCTAATCGTCCTTTTATTGTTTATGCCGGTGATCGCTTAGTTCAGGCAATTGGAACAAAATTTGTTGTGCATATAAAGTCTGAGAACATCCAAGTAACCGTAACGGATGGTAAAGTTAAAATGTCAAAAGTGGCTACTGATACCCCACTGTCTGATATTAAAGAGCTGAATAATACAATAGCTCAAGCAGATGATGTCTTTATTGTAAAAGGTGAGAAAGTTATTGCTAACAATAACCAAACGCCAATTTTAACGCATATTAAAACAGAAAATTTACAACGTGAACTTTCGTGGCTTGATGGCAAGTTAATTTTTGATAATGAAACATTGTTTGATGTTATCGAAGAAATTAATCGCTATCTCGACATCACTATTGTATTAAAAGATCCTTCGCTACACGCACTAAGAATGAGTGGGCGTTTTGACTTAGGCGATAGCGAAGCGTTAATTGAAGCGATAGAGTTATCATTTAATATTCAGTCCCAACGCATTGATTCAAATAAAATATTATTGACTAAAAAAATAAAAACCTAAATTAATTAAAAAAACTTTACGGATTTTTATACCTTCGAGCTCTTTAAGTTAAGTTGCAAAATTTTTACAAAAAAAGTAACTAAACAAAATAATTATAAAACTCGGGAAGGAAATAACATGTC
>NZ_JACGWF010000003.1:0-113492 GCF_014077595.1 Colwellia sp. 6M3
AATATACTTAATGTGATCACTAGCTTAAATTACAATATATCGCTAATATTCAGCACTAATATTACTCAGGAATAATCTCAATGAAAGCACAAGTAAAATGGATTGGTGAAGAAATGTTTGTAGGCACCTCAGAGAGCGGCCATACAATTGTATTAGATGCGAATGCTGGTGCTTTGGCCCCAAGTCCATTAGAGAGTGTTTTGATTTCATTAGGGGGCTGTTCTTCTGTGGATGTCGTTAGCATTTTACAAAAGGCACGACAAAATATCAAAAGTTGTAATGTCCTAATTTCAGCTACTCGAGTGGATACAGTACCAAAGTTATTTTCTGATATACATTTACGCTTTGTAATTGAAGGGAACGATGTGAGTGAGAAACATGTGGAACGGGCAGTAAGCTTATCGGCTGATAAATATTGTTCTGTCGCTTTAATGCTGAATAAATCAGTGAATATAACGCATGATTTTGAGATAAATAATATTTAGCAAGCTAAAAATATACTGCTGTTAGTGCTAAGAATGTCATCTGCACTAACAGTTTATATATTCATAAAAAATTTTATAGATCACTCATCCAGTCAAGTTGCTTATTTGCTTCATTCTTTTTAAGCATTAAGTCTTTAATTAAGGGCGTCAGTAAAAGCTCCATAGCTAAACCCATCTTCCCACCTGGCACAACCAAGGTATTAATCCTAGACATGAAAGATCCATCTATCATACTCAGGTAATATGGAAAATCTAGCTGACTGGCTTCTCTGCAACGAATAACAACAAAGCTTTCGTCTAATGTTGGTATTGCTTTAGCACTAAAGGGGTTTGATGTATCCACAGTTGGTACGCGCTGAAAATTTATGTGTGTACGTGAAAACTGAGGTGTTATAAAAGAAATGTAATCTTCCATACTCCTGACAATGCTCTGTGTTACAGCTTCGCGACTATGTCCACGCTTGTTTGTATCCCTAATAATTTTCTGAATCCACTCTAAGTTTACAATAGGTACCATGCCTATGAGTAAATCAACATGTTTAGCAACGTCATTCTTTTCAGTAACAACTCCACCATGTAAGCCTTCATAAAATAAGAGATCAGTCCCATCACCTAGATCTTCCCAAGGTGTGAATGTTCCTGGCATTTGATTATATGGAACAGCTTCATCAAAGGTATGCAAATAACGACGCATTTTCCCTTTGCCTGTTTCTGAGTAGTCTTTAAATAGCTTTTCAAGTGCATCAAAGTCATTAGCTGCATCACCAAAATAACTAATTTTAAGTTGCTGCTCTTTGGCTTTACGTTTTTCCATATCCATCTCTTGACGAGAATAACGATGAAAGCTATCTCCTTCAACAGTGGCTGATGTAATGCCGAGCGATCGAAATATATGCTCGAACGATTCTGTTGTCGTCGAAGTGCCTGCTCCCGATGAACCGGTAACAGCAATAATTGGATTACGTGACGACATAGTACTTCAACCTTATAATAGATGGACAATTGTTATACGAGGTATTTATAGACGGGTCAAGCTTTAACCTGATGTTCTAATTTCAAAAACTATATTTTGCACAACAAAAAAGCGGAGCCTAAGCTCCGCTTTTAATTCTTTCAGAATAAATTTAGTACAAGTACTAAATTATGCTTCTGCGTTAACTTCTTCAACTACTTCAGCGGCTTCTTCAGCTGCTGGGCGGTCAACAAGTTCAACGTAAGCCATAGGAGCTTTATCACCAGTACGGAAACCACATTTTAAAATGCGAGTGTAACCACCTGGACGTTCTTGGTAACGTGCACCAAGTTCGTTGAATAAAATACCTACTACTTCTTTATCTTGTGTACGAGCAAACGCTAAACGGCGATTTGCAACACTGTCGGTTTTAGCCAATGTAATCAATGGCTCTACTACCATACGTAGTTCTTTAGCTTTAGCAACGGTAGTTTTGATCAAACCGTGCTTTACTAAAGAGCTTGCCATATTGCGGAACATCGCTTTACGATGACTGCTATTACGGTTTAACTGGCGACCGCTTTTACGATGGCGCATAAGTTAATCCTTCTCTCAACTATTAAAAAAACGATGATCGACTTAGTCGTTATCAGCTATGCTTTCAGGTGGCCAGTTTTCTAGGCGCATACCTAGAGACAAACCACGAGACGCCAAAACGTCTTTGATTTCAGTTAAAGACTTCTTACCTAAATTAGGTGTTTTAAGAAGCTCAACTTCAGCACGCTGTACTAAATCGCCAATATATTGAATTGCTTCTGCTTTTAGGCAGTTTGCTGAACGAACAGTAAGTTCAAGGTCATCAACAGGACGAAGCAAAATAGGATCAAACAGTGGTTTTTCCTCTTTTGGTTCAACTTCAGTTACATCACGAAGCTCTACAAACGCATCTAGCTGTTCAGCTAAAATTGTTGAAGCGCGACGAATTGCTTCTTCAGGATCTAACGTACCGTTAGTTTCCATGTCTAAGACCAGTTTGTCCAAATCTGTACGCTGTTCAACACGTGCAGAATCAACATCATAGGCAATTCTTACAACTGGACTGAATGAAGCATCAACTAACAAACGTCCAATTGCACGATCTTCTTCCTCGGCGTCGCGTCGAGCTGAAGCAGGAACATAACCACGTCCCATTTCAACCTTTATACGCATACTGATAGAACCATCACCTGTCAAATGACAGATTACATGAGTTGGGTTTGCAATTTCTACATCACCATCATGTTGGATATCGGCAGCCGTTACAGGGCCTTCACCGGACTTAGTTAAGGTAAGAACAGCTTCATTTTTGCCTTCTAAACTTATCGCTAGTCCCTTAAGGTTTAACAGTATTTCGATGATGTCTTCTTGCACACCTTCTTTACTGCTGTACTCATGAAGTACACCGTCAATTTCAACTTCAGTTACAGCACAACCCGGCATTGAAGATAAAAGAATGCGGCGTAACGCATTACCTAAAGTGTGACCAAAACCACGCTCTAATGGCTCTAAAGTTACTTTAGCACGAGTAGCACTAATAGTTTCAATATCTACCAATCGTGGTCTAAGGAATTCGGTTACAGAACCCTGCATTATGTCCTCTCTTAAAGTGCAACTTTACTTAGAGTAAAGTTCAACAATCAACTGTTCATTAATTTCGGCAGACAAGTCAGAACGATCAGGAACGCGTTTGAAAACACCTTCAAGTTTCTTGTTATCTACTTCAACCCAAACTGGCTTCTCACGTTGCTCAGCTAATTCTAAAGCTGCGATGATACGCGCTTGAGTTTTAGACTTTTCACGTACAGAAACTACATCTTCGGCTTTAACAGTGAAAGATGGAATATTAACAACAACACCGTTAACTACGATAGCTTTGTGGCTAACTAGTTGACGAGCTTCAGCACGAGTGCTTGCATAGCCCATACGGTATACTACGTTATCAAGACGTTTCTCTAAAAGTTGCAACAAGTTTTCACCTGTATTGCCTTTTAGACGAGCCGCTTCTTTATAGTAGTTGCGGAATTGTTTTTCTAGTACGCCATATATACGACGAACTTTTTGTTTTTCACGAAGTTGAATACCGTAGTCAGATAAACGACCGCGACGGGCGCCATGTTGACCTGGTATTGTTTCGATTTTACATTTAGTGTCAATTGCTCTAACACCGCTTTTAAGGAACAAATCTGTACCTTCGCGGCGACTAAGCTTTAACTTAGGACCTAAATATCTAGCCATTTTCTTTCTCCAACTATCCTAAAAAAAGTACGATTAAACGCGACGTTTCTTAGGAGGACGACAACCATTATGAGGAATAGGTGTAACGTCAGTAATGTTGGTGATTTTAAAACCAGCAGCATTTAAAGCACGGATAGCAGATTCACGACCTGGACCCGGACCTTTAACGAACACTTCAATATTCTTCAAGCCAAACTCTTGTGCTGCTTTACCAGCACGATCTGCAGCTACTTGCGCAGCAAATGGAGTAGATTTACGTGAACCACGGAAACCTGAACCACCAGCAGTCGCCCATGATAAGGCGTTACCTTGACGATCAGTAAGAGTTACGATTGTGTTGTTGAAAGATGCATGGATATGAGCCATGCCGTCAGCAACTTGTTTTTTTACGCGTTTACGCGTACGTACAGGTGTTTTAGCCATTGTCTAGTTCCTCTTACTTCTTAATTGGCTTACGAGGACCTTTACGGGTGCGCGCATTAGTTTTAGTGCGTTGACCACGTAGAGGAAGACTGCGACGGTGGCGAATACCACGGTAACAACCTAAATCCATAAGACGTTTAATGTTCATTGAAACTTCACGGCGTAAATCACCTTCTACGGTGTATTTATCCACTTCTGCACGAAGCAAATCAATTTGAGCTTCGTCCAATTCACTGATCTTAGTTGACTCTGCAATACCAGTTGCAACACAAATTGCTTTCGCACGTGTTGCTCCGATACCGAAGATCGCAGTAATGGCGATTACTGCATGCTTACGATCAGGGATGTTAATGCCAGCGATACGGGCCACTAAACACATCTCCTATTTTTAATTTAAAATTTGCCAGTTGAAAAGCCCGTTAGGATACTCAACCAGCCGCATTTCTTTGCAAATCGAAGCGGCATTATACAGACTTATCTGCATAATGCTACTGCTTAAAGATTTAGCCTTGACGTTGCTTGTGCTTTGGCTCTTCGCAGATTACACGAATTACACCAGCACGTTTAACAACTTTACAATTACGACAAATCTTTTTTACGGATGCACGTACTTTCATTTTATATACTCCGTTGCCTAAAGGCCCAGTCTAACGACCGTAGCCCTTAAGGTTTGCTTTCTTAAGTACATTGTCATATTGATGAGACATCAAATGCGTTTGTACTTGTGCCATAAAGTCCATTATTACAACTACAATAATAAGTAGTGATGTGCCGCCAAAGTAAAAATTAACGTCCCATGCCATAATAATAAACTGAGGTACCAAACAGATAAAGGTTATATACATCGCACCAGCTAAGGTTAAACGAGTCATTACTTTATCTATATATTTTGACGTTTGCTCACCAGGACGGATCCCAGGAATAAACGCACCGGATTTTTTCAGGTTATCTGCTGTTTCACGCGGATTGAATACAAGAGCCGTGTAAAAGAAACAGAAGAATATTATCGCTGCTGCAAGTAACATTACATATAGCGGCTGTCCTGGAGAAATAGCAATTGATACTTCTTGTAGGAAATCAGCAACCATACCTTCACCTTGACCAAACCAGCTCGCAAGCGTGCCTGGAAACAAGATAATACTTGAGGCGAAAATTGGTGGAATAACACCTGCCATATTGACTTTAAGTGGTAAATGCGTGCTTTGGGCAGCGAAAACCTTACGGCCTTGCTGACGTTTAGCGTAGTTAACAACGATACGTCGTTGACCACGTTCCACAAATACTACAAAGAAAGTCGTAGCAAATATAATTACGCCAATTAGCAATAATACCAATAAGTGCAATTCACCTTGACGCGCCGCCTCTGCTGTTTGACCAACAGCTGACGGCATACCAGCAACTATACCTGCGAATATCAAGATAGATATACCGTTACCAATACCGCGTTCCGTAATTTGCTCACCTAACCACATTAAAAACATGGTACCAGTAACCAAACTTACTACCGCAGCAAAGTAGAATCCGAAACCTGCGTCCATTACTAGACCTGGCATCATCCCCGGTAAACTTCTTGCTATTGCAATTGATTGTACAGTCGCTAGAACTAAAGTGCCGTAGCGGGTGTATTGACTGATCTTACGTCGTCCAGCTTCACCTTCTTTTTTCAATTCTGCCATTGCCGGGTGCATAACCGTAAGCAATTGCATAATGATAGAAGCTGAGATGTACGGCATAATACCTAGTGCCAATACAGAGGCTCGCTCAAGTGCACCACCGGAGAACATGTTAAACATTTCTACAATGGTGCCCTTTTGTTGTTCGAACAACTGAGCTAATACAGCGGCGTCAATACCAGGGATTGGCACAAATGTTCCCAAACGAAGCACGATAAGTGCACCGAATACAAACCACAATCTTTGTTTAAGCTCAGACAATCCGCCTTTTGCTTTATTATCAATTCCTGGTGTAGCCATAACCTGTACTATTCCTCGATTTTTCCGCCTGCAGCTTCAATAGCTGCACGAGCGCCTTTAGTAACACCTAAACCACGTACAGTAATTGGACGAGTGATTTCACCAGAAAGCATGATTTTCACTGCAACAATATTACGTGTGATTAAGTTAGCATCTTTAAGGGCAAAGATATCGACAACATCACCTGTGATGTTGTTTAGTTCATGTAAACGTACTTCAGCGCGAACCAAAGATTTACGTGACGTGAAACCAAACTTAGGTAAACGTTGTTTCAATGGCATTTGACCACCTTCGAAACCAGGACGTACACTACCGCCAGAACGAGATTTCTGACCTTTGTGACCACGACCGCCTGTTTTACCTATGCCAGAACCAATACCACGCCCACAGCGTTTCTTGGCTTTCTTAGCACCTGGTGCAGGAGATAAAGTATTTAAATGCATTATTAATCCTCCACCTTAATCATATAAGATACTTGATTAATCATACCGCGTACAGATGGAGTATCTTCTAACTCTACTGTATGACGGATACGACGTAAACCAAGACCCTTTAATGTAGCTCTATGCTTCGGTAAACGACCGATAGAACTTTTTAACTGAGTTATTCTAACTGTTTTAGCCATGCTCAATTACCCCAGAATATCTGAAACGCTTTTGCCACGTTTTGCTGCAACAGCTTCAGGCGAATGCATATTCGCAAGAGCAGAAACAGTAGCGCGAACTACGTTTATTGGGTTAGTAGAACCGTATGCCTTAGACAATACGTTCTGTACGCCTGCAACTTCAAGTACTGCACGCATAGCGCCACCGGCGATTATACCTGTACCTTCAGAAGCTGGTTGCATGTAAACTTTTGAACCAGAGTGCTTGCCGATAACGACATGCTGAAGAGTAGTACCCTTCAAATCAACGGTTACTAAGTTACGACGTGCTTTTTCCATTGCTTTTTGGATTGCAGCAGGCACTTCACGTGCTTTACCGTAACCAAAACCAACGCGACCAGCGCCATCACCAACTACGGTTAGTGCTGTGAAACTGAAAATACGACCACCTTTAACCACTTTTGAAACGCGGTTAACTGCGATTAGCTTTTCAGCCATATCACTTTGTTGTGAGTTTTCTTGATTATGATTAGCCATTATCAACCCCTAAAACTGAAGACCAGCTTCGCGAGCTGCATCTGCTAACGCTTTCACGCGACCATGGTAACGGAAACCTGAACGGTCAAAAGCAACACTAGTGATGCCTTTAGCTACTGCACGTTCTGCAATTGCCTTACCTACAGCCGTAGCTGCTTCAACGTTACCTGTTTTTTCTAACTGAGCACTAACTTCTTTGTCTAAAGTAGACGCTGACGCGATTACTTCAGAACCTGTTGGTGCAATCAATTGCGCGTAAATATGACGAGGAGTACGGAATACAACTAAACGATTCGCACCCAACTCGCTAATTTTTGCACGAGAGCGTTTAGCTCTGCGCAAACGAGATGTTTTCTTATCCATAGTATTACCCTACTTCTTCTTAGCTTCTTTACGACGTACATTCTCATCGCTATAACGAATCCCTTTACCTTTATAAGGCTCAGGTTTACGGTATGCGCGAATGTTCGCTGCAGTTTGACCGACCAACTGTTTATCAGCACCTTTCAGTATGATTTCAGTTTGGCTAGGAGTTTCAACAGTAATTCCATCAGGAATTGCGTGGTCAACCGGATGTGAAAAGCCTAAAGATAAGTTTAAGTTCTTACCTGCAGCTTTAGCACGGTAACCAACACCGTTTAACAATAATTTCTTTTCAAAACCTTTACTTACACCTTCAACCATATTATTGATTAAAGAGCGTACTGTACCGGCTTGAGCCCAAGCGCCTTTAACATCAGCAACGATATTAGTGATAATGTTGTTTTCTTCTTGAGAAACAACAACAGCACCATGGATCGTGTGAGATAATTCACCCATTGGACCTTTAACTTTAATGTCTTGACCTGATAACGTAATAGTAACGCCTGCAGGGATTGCGACATGTGCTTTTGCGACACGAGACATATTCTGCTCCTTTACTCTACGAAACCAAGAACTTCACCGCCAAGACCCGCATTGCGAGCGGCGCGATCAGTCATTAGACCTTTAGAAGTAGAAATAATAGCGATACCCATGCCTGCTAATACTTTAGGAAGCTCTTGAGCACCTTTGTATACGCGAAGACCTGGACGTGAAACACGTTTGATCACTTCAATTACTTCTTTACCTTCAAAATATTTCAATTCTACAGTTAACTCAGGCTTTGCTTCGCCAGTAACTGAAAAATCTGAAATGTAACCTTCTTCTTTAAGCAAGTTGGCAAGTGCAACTTTTACCTTAGAAGATGGCATTGTAACTGCAGTCTTTGCTGCAGATTGACCGTTGCGGATGCGTGTAAACATGTCCGCGATAGGATCAGTCATCATAACCATTTACTCCCGTGAATTACCAACTAGCTTTCTTAAGACCTGGAACTTCACCGCGCATCATAGTTTCACGTAATTTAATACGGCTTAAACCGAATTTACGTAAGAAACCATGTGGACGGCCAGTAATGTTACAACGGTTACGTTGACGACTACTGCTCGAATCACGAGGTAAACTTTGAAGTTTCAATACTGCATCCCAGCGTTCTTCTTCAGAAGAATCAACACCAGAGATGATAGCTTTTAGTGCACTACGCTTTTCAGCATATTGTGCAACTAACTTGGTTCTTTTAGCTTCACGAGCTTTCATTGACGTTTTAGCCATAACTCTACACCTTCTTCTTAAATGGGAAGTTGAAGGCAGTCAATAATGCATGACCTTCTTCGTTATTCTTCGCACTTGTAGTGATAGTGATATCCATTCCGCGAATCTTATCGATTTTATCGTATTCGATTTCAGGGAAAATGATTTGCTCACGTACGCCCATGCTGTAGTTACCACGACCATCGAATGACTTAGGATTCAAGCCACGGAAATCACGGATACGAGGAATAGAAATAGAGATTAAACGCTCTAAAAATTCCCACATACGTTCGCCACGTAGAGTTACTTTTGTGCCAATAGGGTAGCCTTCACGAATTTTAAAGCCCGCAACTGATTTGCGTGCTACTGTCGTGACAGGTTTTTGACCTGAGATTGCAGTAAGATCATTTGTGGCGTGCTCTAATACTTTTTTATCAGCAATCGCTTCGCCAACACCCATGTTAAGGGTGATCTTTTCAATCCGAGGGACTTGCATGACACTTTTGTACTCAAACTTCTTCTGAAGTTCGCTTACAATTGTATCTTTGTAAAAATCATGCAGTTTCGCCATCGTTTACTCCAATTAAATTAATTCGTTATTAGATTTGAAAAAACGAGCTTTTTTGCCGTCTTCATCTCTAAAACCAACACGATCTGCTTTGCCAGTAGCTGGGTTAACAATCGCAACGTTGGATACATTTAAAGGTGCTTCTTTTTCAACAATCCCACCAGGCTGCTGTAACTGAGGTACAGGCTTAGTGTGTTTCTTGATTAAGTTGATACCTTCAACAAATACTTTGCTTTCTTCAACAAGAACTTTGGTCACTTTACCAGTTTTGCCCTTGTCTTTTCCTGCAAGTACGATTACTTCATCATCACGACGAATCTTAGATGCCATTATCGTGACTCCTTATAGTACTTCTGGTGCAAGTGAAACAATTTTCATGAATTTTTCATTACGAAGTTCACGAGTCACAGGACCGAAAATACGAGTACCAATTGGTTGTAAGTTAGCATTTAACATTACAGCCGCATTTTCGTCAAAACGGATGGTTGAACCATCTGAACGACGAACACCTTTCTTAGTGCGCACCACTACTGCAGTAAGAACATCACCTTTTTTAACTTTGCCGCGAGGATTTGATTCCTTCACTGCAATTTTAATGATGTCACCAATGCGTGCGTAGCGACGGTGCGAACCACCAAGAACCTTTATACATTGTACACGTCGAGCGCCGCTGTTATCAGCTACGTTCAATTGTGATTGCATTTGGATCATTTAATATGTCTCCGCTAAATTATCTTATAAAAGATTAAATTCAAGGCCAGAAATTTGACCCGTCACTGCCTTCTAAATCCCACTCACAACGAGCGGGCGCGAGATTATAACACCAGTTATTTAAAAGTGATACATTATTTAGCTAAAAAATAACCACTTTGCTATCCAACCGCGATACAAACAAGGCTAATACTGTTGTTGTTGGAATAAACTTTATTCTCATCAACGTTACCTCGTTAAATATTTACAGGCAGAACTGCCTTATTTCTAATCAAATAATATTTTAGTTTTGTACAAATAAAAAAGGCCCTGCCGAAGCAGAGCCTTTTTATAAGTTCTAATTGTGAATTAGATCAAGCGATTAAGCTTTTTCTAATACGCTTACCAATGTCCAAGCTTTTGACTTAGAAATTGGAGCACATTCACGAATAGATACTAAATCACCAGCTGCACATTGGTTAGTTTCATCATGCGCTTTCAACTTAGTTGAACGCGTCATGTACTTACCGTACATTGGGTGTTTAACACGTCGTTCGATCAGGACAGTGATAGACTTATCCATTTTGTCACTGACGACACGACCTTGTAGTGTACGAATTTTTGCTTCGCTCATTACTTACCAGCCTTCTCAGTTATGATAGTCTTAACACGCGCGATATTACGGCGTACAGTTCTTAGCAAATGAGTTTGTGCTAATTGGCCAGTGCTTGCTTGCATGCGATAGTTAAACTGTTCGCGTAGCAATTCAAGCAATTCAGCGTTTAGCTCTTCAATGCTTTTTTCTTTCAATTCGCTTGCTTTCATTACATCACCGTTCTAGTTACGAAAGTTGTTTTGAAAGGAAGTTTAGCTGCGGCTAAAGCAAATGCTTCACGCGCTAACTCTTCCGAAACACCTTCCATTTCATAAAGAACACGACCAGGTAGAATTTGGCATACCCAATATTCCACTGAACCTTTACCTTTACCCATACGAACCTCAAGAGGTTTTTTGGTAATTGGCTTATCAGGGAACACACGGATCCAGATTTTACCTTGACGCTTCACGTGACGAGTCATTGCTCGACGAGCCGCTTCAATTTGACGCGCAGTCATACGACCACGTTCCATTGATTTTAACCCGAAAGTACCGAAGCTAACTGAGCTACCAGTGTGTGCAAGACCACGGTTACGCAGTTTAAATTGCTTACGGAATTTAGTACGTTTTGGTTGTAACATTACTTATTCCTCTACTTACTGGTCTTACGGTTAGGTTTTCTTTTAGGCTTAGCTGCTGGTTGCTCAGCTTGTAATGGCATGTTGCCAATTACTTCACCTTTAAAGATCCAAACTTTGATACCGATAACACCATAAGTGGTATCAGCGCGGGCAATTGAGTAATCAATGTCAGCACGTAAAGTGTGTAATGGAACACGACCTTCACGATACCATTCAGCACGTGCAATATCTGCACCGCCTAAACGACCACTTACTTGTACTTTAATGCCTTTTGCGCCTAAACGCATAGCATTTTGTACAGCACGTTTCATCGCACGACGGAACATTACGCGACGTTCTAATTGACTAGCAATACTGTCTGCAACAAGCTGCGAATCCATTTCTGGCTTACGTACTTCAGCTATGTTGATTTGAGCAGGAACACCAGCAATTTTAGAAACTGCTAAACGTAATTTCTCAACATCTTCGCCTTTCTTACCGATTACAACACCCGGACGAGCCGTGTGAATAGTAACGCGGATAGATTTAGCTGGACGTTCAATTACAATTTTTGATAATGAAGCACGCTTAAGCTTTTCAGTTAAATATTCACGAACCAAATGGTCACCGTGTAAATTAGCTGCGAAATCTTTGTTACTTGCAAACCAAGTAGACGCGAAAGGTTTCGTGATACCTAAGCGAATACCATTTGGATGGACTTTTTGACCCATTCTAATATCTCCTAGTTATCAGATACAATCACAGTGATGTGACTTGTACGCTTAAGGATTCTATCCGCGCGACCTTTCGCACGAGGCTTAATACGTTTCATTGTTGGGCCATCGTCAACCATAATAGTTTTAACGATAAGCTCATCAATGTCTGCACCTTCATTGTGTTCTGCATTAGCAATAGCTGAATCAAGTACTTTTTTAACCAAAACAGCAGCAGATTTATTGCTAAATGTTAAGATTTCAAGTGCTTTTTCAACATGCAAGCCGCGGATTTGATCCACAACTAAACGTGCTTTTTGTGCAGAGCCACGGGCAAATTTATGTGTAGCAATAGCTTCCATCTTATTTCCCCTATCTCTTCGCTTTCTTATCCGCGACATGGCCACGGTAAGTACGAGTTGGTGCAAATTCACCTAATTTATGACCGATCATTTCATCAGTTACAAATACAGGTACGTGTTGACGGCCATTATGGACGGCAATGGTCAATCCGATCATCGTAGGGATGATCATTGAACGACGGGACCAAGTCTTAATTGGCTTTTTATTCCCGCTTTCCACCGCTGTCTCTACCTTCGTCAACAAGTGTAGGTCTATAAATGGACCTTTCTTGAGAGAACGTGGCATGGTGATTCCTCTTTATTTATAAGTACTATTATTTAGTACGACGACGTACGATAAATTTATCGGTACGCTTGTTAGAACGAGTCTTGTAACCCTTAGTTGGTACACCCCAAGGTGATACCGGATGACGACCGCCTGATGTTTTACCTTCACCACCACCGTGTGGGTGATCAACTGGGTTCATGGCAACACCACGAACAGTTGGGCGAACACCACGCCAGCGTGAAGCACCAGCTTTACCCAGAGAGCGAAGCATGTGTTCAGCGTTGCCGATTTCACCTAAAGTAGCACGACAATCTGACTCAATTTTACGCATTTCGCCAGAACGAAGACGTAAAGTGACATAAGCACCGTCTTTCGCTACTAACTGAGCATAAGTACCAGCAGCACGTGCAATTTGTGCACCTTTACCTGGTTTAAGTTCGATTGCGTGAACAACACTACCTAATGGTGTGTTGCGTAGTGGTAAAGTGTTACCCGCTTTAATAGGAGCATCTACACCAGACTGGATTGAATCTCCAGCTTTTAAGCCTTTAGGGGCTAAGATGTAACGACGTTCACCATCTGCGTAAAGTACTAGTGCAATGTTAGCACTACGGTTTGGATCATATTCCAAACGCTCTACTTTTGCAGGGATACCATCTTTATTACGCTTAAAGTCGACAATACGGTAATGTTGCTTATGTCCACCACCAATGTGACGAACAGTAATACGACCATTATTGTTACGACCACCAGACTTAGACTTAGTGTCTAATAATGGTGCGTAAGGCTTACCTTTATGCAACTCCGTGTTTACCACTTTAACAACGTGGCGACGACCCGGAGAAGTAGGTTTACATTTAACTATAGCCATTTTCGTAAACTCCTATGATTCCGCGCCGACGAAGTCGATGTCGCTGCCTTCAGCAAGTGTAACGTATGCTTTTTTCCAATCGCTTCTGCGACCAGTACGAGCACCAGTACGTTTAACTTTACCTTTAACATTTAATGTGCGAACACCATCAACTGAAACTTCGAAAAGTTTCTCAACAGCAGCTTTGATTTCAGCTTTAGTAGCAGTAGTAACAACTTTGAAAACAACAGTGTTGTTTGCTTCAGCGGCCATTGTGCTTTTCTCAGAAATGTTTGGTGCTAAAAGCACTTTCAGTAAACGTTCTTCGTTTATCATCCTAACATCTCCTCAAGTTGCTTAACTGCAGATGCAGTCATCAAAACTTTTTCGAAACCAACTAAACTAACTGGGTCAATACCGTCTACATCACGAACGTCAACTTTATATAAGTTGCGTGCAGATAAGAACAAGTTCTCATCAACTTCTGGAGTAACGATTAATACGTCTTTTAACTCCAAAGCGTTTAGTTTAGCTACTAATTCTTTAGTTTTTGGTGTTTCAACTGCAAAATTTTCTACCACAACTAAGCGTTCTTGACGAACTAACTCAGAAAGGATGCTTTTAATCGCACCACGGTACATTTTACGGTTAACTTTCTGGCTGTGATCCTGTGGCTTAGCAGCGAATGTTACGCCACCTGTACGCCAGATTGGACCACGACTAGTACCAGCACGTGCACGGCCAGTACCTTTTTGACGCCATGGTTTTGCGCCACCGCCACTAACTTCTGAACGAGTCTTTTGAGCACGAGTACCAGCACGAGCACCAGCTGCGTAAGCAACTACTACTTGGTGTACAAGAGCTTCATTAAACTCAAGTCCAAAAGTTGTTTCAGAAACTTCAAGAGCGCCTGAAGCGTCTTTTAATGCTAATTCCATCACAAATCTCCTGGACTAGGCTTTAACAGCTGGTTTGATGATTACGCTACCGTTGATTGCACCCGGAACCGCACCTTTAATAAGGAGCAAGTTACGTTCTGCATCAACACGAACCAATTCAAGGTTTTGCGTAGTTACTTTCGCAGCACCCATGTGACCAGACATTTTTTTGCCTTTGAAAACACGACCTGGTGTTTGACACATACCTATCGAACCGTTTGAACGGTGAGATAGTGAGTTACCATGAGTTGCATCTTGCATTGAAAAATTCCAACGCTTAATACCACCTTGGAAACCTTTACCTTTTGAGGTGCCAGTTACATCTACTAATTTCGTGTCGTTAAATAACTCAACAGTGATTTCACTGCCAGTTACAAGACCTTCGCCTTCATTTGCATTTAAGCGGAATTCCCACAGGCCACGACCTGCTTCGATACCAGCTTTTGCAAAATGACCAGCTGTTGGTTTGTTAACACGGTTAGCTTTTTTGCTTCCCGTAGTAACTTGAAGCGCTGAATAACCATCGTTGTCAACAGTTTTAACCTGAGCAACACGGTTCGCTTCAACTTCTAGGACGGTTACAGGAGTAGATACGCCATCTTCAGAGAAGATGCGAGTCATACCCACTTTACGTCCAACTAGACCTATAGTCATGTTAAAACTCCTATTAACCCAAGCTGATTTGAACGTCAACACCAGCTGCAAGATCTAAACGCATTAATGCGTCTACAGTCTTCTCAGTTGGTTCTACGATATCAATCATGCGTTTGTGAGTACGAATTTCGTACTGATCACGTGCATCTTTGTTAACGTGTGGTGAAGTCAAGATAGTGAAACGTTCTTTGCGTGTAGGAAGTGGAATTGGACCACGAACCTGAGCGCCAGTACGTTTAGCAGTATCAACGATTTCAGCTGTTGATTGATCAATCAAACGATGATCGAACGCTTTCAAACGAATGCGAATTCTTTGATTTGACATTAAGACAAATCCCCATTTTAAAGAACAACAAAATACTGCCCATCACCTTTTTATATAAAAGGGGGGAGTATCGCTATATTTACCATTCAACTCCCTATCGGAGTTGCTGTGTGCTACTTATTAAATTAAAAAGTTAATAAGTGAGCTAAAAAACACATTGAGACGAGCTCAACGTGGAGGCGAATTATACAGAGCCTGATGATAAATTCAACTGTTTATTTAATACATTTGTTATTGTTTAATAAATGCATTAAATACAGTATTAAAAAGTTATGGTTCTTAAATACTCCTAATGTAATTTAGTGCTCATTCTTTTAAATTTGACCTGCGTTATTCCTTAATAGATCTTGTATATTTATAGTGCAATGCTTAACTTGCGTTAACCCAACTTTTATCTACTAACTTTACCTACCAAATAACTTTGCTATTTAAATAAGGCGGTGAGTGCCTGTATTAATTGTTAATACCAATTAATTATTAAATTACTTATTTAATTACCTATATATAAGCAGAACAAATAGCTTTTACCTTTTGTTCCCTTTTTTAATAGCAATATAATAGTGGTTTTATATAGTAACTTTACCTTCTGTTTTCAAAAACTAGTAAACTTCAATAATTTTTTATGTCGATTTTAGTTAAGTAATGTTATACTCGCGCGCAAATTTTCAACAATTCATTTTCATAAATAGAGTAACGTAATGGCAGATTTAGCTAAATACAGAAATATTGGTATCTTCGCTCACGTTGATGCTGGTAAAACCACAACAACTGAACGTATTTTAAAACTTACGGGTCAGATCCATAAAACAGGTGAAGTACATGATGGCGAGTCAACGACTGACTTCATGGAACAAGAAGCTGAGCGCGGTATTACCATACAGTCTGCTGCGGTAAGCTGTTTTTGGAAAGATCACCGTTTTAACGTAATCGATACTCCTGGTCACGTTGATTTCACGGTTGAAGTTTACCGTTCACTTAAAGTATTGGATGGCGGTATTGGTGTATTTTGTGGCTCTGGTGGTGTTGAACCACAATCAGAAACTAACTGGCGTTATGCAAATGACTCAAAAGTATCTCGTTTAATATTCGTTAACAAATTAGACCGTTTAGGTGCTAACTTTTACCGTGTAACAGATCAAGTTAAAAAAGTACTAGGTGCTCACCCACTTATTATGACATTACCTATCGGTGAAGAAGATGATTTCGTTGGTGTTGTTGACGTACTTACACAAAAAGCATACATCTGGGACGAAACTGGTCTTCCTGAAAACTACACAATCGAAGATATCCCTGCGGACATGGTTGATGACGCAGCAATGTATCGTGAGCAAATGATCGAAACTGCTTTAGAAGCAGACGAAGATTTACTAATGGATTACTTAGAAGGTGAATTAACACCGACTGATGAGCAAATTAAAGCCTGTATCCGTAAAGGTACTCGTGAAATCATGTTCTTCCCAACGTACTGTGGTTCTGCATTCAAAAACAAAGGTATGCAATTATTGCTTGATGCTGTTGTTGACTACTTGCCGTCTCCTACAGACGTTGATCCACAGCCACTTACTGATGAAGAAGGTGCGCCAAATGGTGAGTACGCAATCGTTTCTGCAGATGAAACATTCAAAGCGTTAGCATTCAAAATCACTGATGACCGTTTTGGTACCTTAACTTTCGTACGTATCTATTCAGGTACATTGAAGAAAGGCGATACCATACTTAACGCTGCAACAGGTAAAACTGAACGAGTTGGCCGTATGTGTGAAATGCAAGCCGATGACCGTAACGAACTTACTTCAGCACAAGCTGGTGATATCATCGCGATTGTTGGTATGAAAAGTAACGTTCAGACGGGTCACACATTATGTGATCCTAAGCACCCAATCATCCTAGAAGCTATGGTGTTCCCTAAGCCAGTAATCTCTATCTCTGTAACACCTAAAGATAAAGGTTCAACTGAGAAAATGGGTATTGCTATCGGTAAAATGGTTGCTGAAGATCCAACATTCCAAGTTGAAACAGATATAGATTCAGGTGAAACAATTTTATCTGGTATGGGTGAACTTCACCTAGATATCAAAGTAGATATTCTAAAACGTACCTACGGTGTTGAATTAGCTGTTGGTAAGCCACAAGTTGCTTACCGTGAAACTATTACTCAAGAAATTGATGATAGCTATACGCACAAGAAACAATCTGGTGGTTCTGGTCAATTTGGTAAAATTGATTATATCATCCGTCCAGGTGAACCAAATTCTGGTTTTACATTCTCATCAAAAGTTGTTGGTGGTAATGTACCAAAAGAATTCTTCCCAGCGATTGAGAAAGGCTTCAGAGGCATGATGGATACTGGTGTTCTTGCTGGTTTCCCTGTACTTGACGTTGAAGTTGAATTATACGATGGTGGTTTCCATGCTGTCGATTCATCTGCTGTAGCATTTGAACTTGCTGCTCGTGGTGCTTTCCGTCAGTCAATTCCAAAAGCTGGTGCTCAGTTAATCGAACCTATCATGAAAGTAGATGTGTTTACGCCTGATGATCACGTTGGTGATGTTATTGGTGATTTAAACCGTCGTCGTGGCATGATTGGTGGTCAAGACGCTGGTGTTTCTGGTGTTCGTATTAAGGCTGACGTACCACTTTCAGAAATGTTTGGTTACATCGGATCTTTACGTACAATGACATCAGGTCGTGGTCAATTCTCTATGGAATTCTCTCACTACTCACCTTGTCCGAATAACGTATCTGAAGCAGTAATTGCTGAAGTTAAAGAACGTGAAGCGGCTGCTAAAAAGAAATAGTAATATTTTTTCTTAACCGCTTACATAAAAAGGATGCTTCGGCATCCTTTTTTATTGTCTAATAATTAATAAACTAGCAATTATCATGGTATAGCCATTATGTAAAACACATGATATTGTTTTCTGCCAGTGCTTATGTTTTTCTGAACTTTACCGATACTATTAATAATCAGTTTAGTGTTACAACAATATCGCACTTTACACCCTTAATAATAAGAATAAATCATTAGGTATTAATTAGTATGTTCAATTTTTTAAGCCGCTCTATTATGCGCCAATTAGTGATTACTATATCTAGCGCAGTTACTGTTTTATTGGTCATTACATCCTTTTTTTTATTATCGAATATCAGCGATAACACAAGAAATCAACTTATCGCTGATATTGAAAATATCGTTACTTTACAATCTACAAAAGTAAAAGACTTCTTCGTTGCTAAAGGGCAAATAAACCATAGCATTTTTGCCAACCCACTAGTCGTAGACTGGTTTACAACATACGATGATCGACTTTCCGATATTACCGATAATAAACAGTACCAAGATGTTACACGGTACTTTAAGTACTTCTCAGAACAAGACAGCGCAATTAAGAGTGTTTTTTTTGGTAATGAAAATACTCATGAATATTTCGATTTAAATGGAAGATACAATGATGAAAAGTACTTCACAAACCGCAGACCATGGTGGTCAGACGGATTAAAAGTTGGAAAAATGCACGTTACGGATCCTGCTGTAGACAATAACGATGGTTCAGTCTCCGCTACGATTACTTCTCCTTATTATTTACCTAATGGCAAGTTATTAGGTATCGGTGGTATGGATATTCTCATTACCACCATAGGCCAAGACCTACTCGCTCCAATAAAATATAAAAACGAAGGTGAAGCCTTCTTAATTACCGATACTGGCAAGTTAGTTTTCTTCCCTGGCTTTAATGAAGATTTTAAACCTGGCGACTCAATGTCGACTGTTGATATTCAGTTTACAGATACCTTAGGTTTCTCAAAACTAGAATCTACCCTCGCTAATAACGCAAATGGTATTGCACAAGTAACTTGGCGCGGTACTCGCTACAAAGTTATCTTTAAACAAGTGAAAAGTGATTACCCTTCAATGAACTGGAAGCTCGGATTTTTAGTCCCTGAGCAATTGATATCGCAGCCAGTTGAAGCCGCTTTTTGGTCTTCTGCCATGATAGTTATCGCCATTATTATTATGATTGCTATCGTAGTGTGGTTAACCGTTTTACCCTTTGTAAAGCGTATAACCAGGCTTAAAAGTGCCATGAAAGACATTGCCGATGGCGATGGTGACTTAACACAAAGAATATCACCTTTGAAAGGTGATGAAATAGGTCAACTAGTCGATGAGTTCAACCTCTTCGTTGATTCAATCCAACAGCTCGTAAGGCAAACTATTTCTATAACTAAAGATGTTTCTTCATCAAGTGAGGCAGCTGAAATAATCGGCAGAGAAACCACCACGATTGTCGAGGCACAAAAGCGCGAAATCGATTTGGTAGCTACAGCGGCAACTGAACTGGCTCAAACCAGTATCGATATTGCAAACAACACAAATTATTCGAAAAAGTTAGTTATAAACGCTGAAGAAAAAGTTGCCTTAGGATCCGATGTTGTTAATCAGGCAACCTTTGGTATGCAAAAACTTTCTAATAATGTCGATAACGCATCGCAAGTAGTGCAACAATTAAAATCAGGCACCCAGACTATCGGGGATTTTGTCACAGTGATCAGAAGTATTGCTGAACAAACAAACTTACTCGCCTTGAATGCAGCAATTGAAGCCGCAAGAGCCGGAGAACAAGGAAGAGGCTTTGCTGTAGTTGCCGACGAAGTTCGAACCCTTGCCTCTAGAACACAAGACTCTACAACCAATATAGAACGCATTATTGAAGAACTACAAGCAACTGCGGTCAATGCGGTAAATGTTATGGAGTCTAGCTGTTTAGAAGCAGAAAACAGCGTACAACTAACACATCAAGTACAGCAGGTACTTGCAGATATTGCAGAGGTCATTGGCAAGTTCCAAAGTCAAACTTTTGAAATAGCTCAGGCTGTAGAACAACAAGCAAACGTAGCCGAAGAGGTGTCCAAAAATATTGAAAATGTTAGGGCCTTAACTGACGATACGGTCGATGTATCTGCAACGATGCAAACGAGTTTAGCTAATCTATCAGATCAATCAAATTCACTATCAAAAGTAGTTAATCAATTTAACGTTTAGCCTAACTACCCTGCTCAATTAGTTATTGAATATAGCTAGTTGAGCAAACCTTGAGTTATTTACCAAAATGACAAACTGCCCTTCTATGAAGGTTAAACTGTTTGTATTATATTTTAGCTCATTGAATTGCATTCGTTAATCATACTTAATGAACGTAACTATTTAATAATACTACTCAGCAGTACTACTCAACAGTACTTTCTAAACTAGACCTAAGTATATTCATCCAAGATGAACCGCTTAATTCATGCTAGTTCCCTGCCTGCTAATCTGATTTATTTTGCACAGTTCCATTTCTATTTACGTACACCATTCGTTATTTAAAATAATGCATTGTTAGTACCTGTGACTAGCTACATAAAATTATTAGTCTAATTTAAAATAAAAAAACTGCAGTTAATTGCGCTTTAATTGTAAGGGATGCTAAACATGAATAAAGTTGATGATGCAGCTGAAGTGGTTTATTGACTAAATTTTAAACATAAAAAAACCGGCAGAAGCCGGCTTTTGAAATACATAACGTAAATATTAACGTTTTGAAAATTGTGGCTTTTTACGAGCCTTGTGTAAACCAACTTTCTTACGTTCAACTTTACGAGCATCACGAGTAACGAAACCAGCATTACGTAGAGCACTACGTAAAGTTTCGTCAAACTCCATTAATGCACGAGTAATACCGTGACGAATTGCGCCAGCTTGACCAGAAATACCACCACCAGTTACAGTGATGTTAAAGTCAAACTTTTCTAACATTTCAACTAAGTCTAATGGTTGACGAACAACCATACGAGCCGTTTCACGACCAAAGTATACAGAAATGTCACGCTTGTTAATTGTGATTGCACCGCTACCAGCTTTCATGAACACACGAGCCGTTGAGCTCTTGCGACGACCAGTACCGTAATATTGATTATCAGCCATTGCTTAAAGCTCCAAAAGTTGTGGTTGTTGTGCTGTATGTTTATGTTCAGTACCCGCGTAAACTTTAAGTTTACGGAACATTTCACGACCTAAAGGACCTTTAGGTAACATACCCTTAACTGCGAATTCAATCACGCGCTCTGGAGCTTTTTCGATTAGCTTTTCAAAGCTAATTTGCTTAAGACCACCAACAAATTCTGTATGCGAGTAGTAAATTTTACCCTTCGCTTTATTACCAGTTACTCTTACTTTCTCAGCATTGATAACAACGATGTAATCGCCAGTATCTACATGAGGAGTATATTCTGCTTTATGCTTACCGCGTAAACGGCTTGCAATTTCAGTAGCGATACGACCTAAAGTTTTATCTTCGGCGTCCACTAAGAACCATTCGCGTTGTACGCTTTCTGGTTTAGCTACAAAAGTTTTCATTAAAAAACCCAATTATATAAATGTTACTTAAATAATAACTTAAGAAAACCTCAAGTTATCCGTTAAAAGACTACGCTATTGCCCCTTCGAGCATCGAGTCCGTTGCCGGTCCTCTGGAAAAAGAACAAGCTTTGTAACGTAGGGAGGCAGGATTATACAGAACAACGTTGAAAAGATCACGCCTATTTTTTAATCTTTTTCCATTCCACGCTAAATAAGAGTTAATATTACGCTAAGGTGCATTATACGCGGCACTCAAACGCATTTTATTCTCATCTAACGTGCTCAACTGTAGCTTAATATAACTAGACATATGAGTTTCAATTCGTGAAGTCAGCTCAGGATAAAGCGCTTTAATTTGCATCAAAGCTGATATGGTTGCTAACTTATAAGCTTGGCTAGCCAACATGCTTGCATCTTGAGCATAAATGGGTCGCCAATATTTGTCAGTCAAAGGTTTATTGGTTGCCTTTTTATACGCCTTATTTATGTTTTTCATCAGTAAAGTGCCATATTGATAGCCCTCACTAATTTCTGTTAAAGCTATTATTGCTTGTTCATCTTGTGCAATTCTGGCATATATTTCTGCGTCAATTATATTAGCAAATGGTGCTTGTCTCTCAATAAAAGCACTGGTGAAATACTTATTGACCACACGCATAGAAAATAAATCTGCTCGCCAAACATTTTGTTGAGTTAAATGGTTAGTTTTCCAAGGTAACATTGGCTGTTCATCAGCAGGGGATTGTTTTGATGTTGTGGCAGCGTGTTGGCATAATTTGCTGGTGATATCTGGGTGGTAATGTTGAATTACTTCTAAACGTCTTTTGTATGCAAAGGCATAAATTTTACTAAAAGTGAGATAATGCAGCTTATTAGTGTTTTGTAATAATAGCTTGTCATTGTCGTCTGTAAGCTCTTCATTCATTATCGCTTGATCAATAATATATTGATTAAATAATGGAAAGCCTGAGTTAATCGCGTTTGAAACCCCTAATTGCTTTTGACTACAAGCAGAGTTGAATAGCTGAGCTCGCCAAACTAAATACTCACTCTGCCACATAGCTTTAAAAGCTTGAGGTAAATATTTTTTTGTTATAGCAGAAGCTTTTCTGAATGGATTATCTGTAGCCTCAGTTGGCAAACTTATCGATACAAACACAATAAATACGGTGGATAAAAGTATTGTTTTATTATTAATCATTTTTAAATTTCATTTTATTGTTGTTTGTTGTTTACTCATACGGAGATTTACCATCATAAAAAATATTAAGGTAAATGCTCGCTAGCTAAATAACTATGTGACTGCATCTCTTGTAGTCGGCTTAAGCAGCGCTTGAACTCGAAGGTTAAACGACCCTCTAGATATAAGCACTCTAGTGCAACCTCTGCTGAAATAATTAATTTAACATGGCGCTCATAAAACTCATCGACTAAAGCAATAAATCGGCGCGTACTATCATCATTATCAACCCCCATCTGAGTAACGTTGGCTAATAAAACCGTATGATACAAGCGACTTAGTTCCATGTAATCACGTTGGCTTCGAGCAGACTCACATAATGTAGAAAATTCAAAATGCACTACGCCATCTGATTCCTGTACTGTGGTCAGTGGGCGGTTATTAATCGTAATGATTTTATTTTTTTGACCCGCATCAAGCGATAGTTGCTGAAAATAATGTATTAAATTATCATCCGCTTTTTGGTCTAAAGGAAAATGAAATAACTCAGCTTGCTCTAAAGTACGAAGTCGATAATCAACACCACTATCGACGTTGATCACATCACAGCATTTATTGATTAGTTTTATTGCCGGCAAGAAACGTTCGCGCTGCAAGCCATTGCGATACAATTCATCGGGAATAATATTTGACGTGGCAACTAAGGTAACATTGTGGGCAAATAATTCTTCAAATAGAGTGCCTAAAATCATCGCATCGGTAATATCTGAAACAAAGAATTCATCAAAACAAATAATGCATGTTTCATCAGCAAAACGTTTAGCTATAAGTTTTAATGGATCAGACTGTCCTTGCAATGATTTTAACTCTTCATGAACACGATGCATAAAGCGATGAAAGTGAACTCTCATTTTATTTTTAAAAGGTAAGCAATCGTAGAATGTATCAACTAGATAGGTTTTTCCACGACCAACACCACCCCAAAAATAAATACCTTTTACGATTTTTACTTCTGGTTTAGCAACAACGCGCTTCCAACTATTTAAGACTTTTTTAAAGCCAGTTACCGGTAATGGCTGACTAATTAAATCGTCATACAAGCGTTGTAAATTTTTGACCGCATTTTCCTGAGCTGCATCAAAATGAAAATCATCGCGAGTTAAATCTTGAGTATACTTTCCTATTGGAGATAATTTAATCATTTAACAGTCACTTTATAAGTACTAACTTTATTTTTATAACCTTTACACATACTACACTTGAAAAATATTTGTTTGTAAATATATTCATTAGGAAAGTAGCGTGAAGCACGTTATATTACATTGGATTGAAGGTTATTTTCTCTAATTTTTTCCATGAATACAATGAAGGTAAAGAAATATGAATGTTGTTTTAGGTCTCGGACTATTTATCGTTGGCGCAATTGTCGGTTTTTTTGTTAACAGAACGCTTTTTTCATCGGCACAGGAAACACAAAAACTCGCTGCCAAAGCTAGTCAAAGTGAATCAGAATTAGCACAATATAAATTAGATGTCGCAGAGCATCTTGAAAATTCAACAAATTTACTTGAGCAAATGAATAGCACTTGCCAAGTCGCAATGGCTCAAATGTCGCAAAGCACGCAATTGTTGCAACAGGTTACTCCTGAGAATATTGAAAATATGCCTTTTTTCTCTAAAGAAACTCAAGAGCAATTAGCGCAAACCGTGAACTTACGACATAACAAAAACTTGCGTAAAAATGATGAAACCGCATCGGAGGCTCCGTTAGATTATTCAGGTGCACCAAGCGGATTGTTTGATGACAAGAAACAAAGTGTTACAAATAGCTAGGAACCAATGTTTTAATTTCATGTCTTCTATTGAGTGAAAGCAACAGGATTAATACTACGAATAAAGCCAAGTATTAATCCTGTTGCTTATAAATAATTTAATTAGGAGTTTTCTGTTATATGAAAAATTTATCAGTTTTAATTAATACTGTTTTACTTTCCACTACCCTTGCCATGGCAAGCTTGCCCTTACAAGCAGCAATGCCTCAATCTGTAAATGGTCAAACAATGCCAAGCCTCGCTCCAATGTTGGAACAGGTAACACCTGGCGTTGTACTTATTTCTGTACGTGGCACTCATGAAGTTGAGCAACGTGTACCAGAAGCCTTTAAATTTTTCTTCGGCAACCCTCGCCAAAATCAAGGCCAACAAAAAGAACGTCAATTTCGTGGTTTAGGATCGGGAGTTATTCTCGATGCTGATAAAGGTTACATAGTGACTAACAGCCATGTAATAAATGATGCCGACGAAATTCAAATAACCTTAAAAGATGGCCGTCAACTTGAAGCAAAAAAAATAGGTGGAGACGAAGCAAGCGATATTGCTTTACTTCAAATAGTAGCAGATGACTTAGTTGCGGTTAAAATAGCTGACTCAGATCGGATACGTGTTGGTGACTTCGCTGTCGCTATTGGTAGCCCTTTTGGCTTAGGTCAAACGGTAACTTCAGGGATAGTCAGTGCACTAGGTCGTAGTGGTCTAAATATTGAGAATTACGAAGATTTCATTCAAACCGATGCGGCTATTAATAGCGGTAATTCCGGTGGTGCCTTAATCAACTTACGCGGCGAACTTATTGGCATTAATACTGCTATCTTAGGTCCTAATGGCGGAAACGTAGGTATTGGGTTTGCCATTCCAAGTAACATGGTACAAAACCTAGTTAATCAAATTATTGAATTTGGCGAAGTTAGACGTGGTGTTTTAGGTGTTGCTGGTCGCAGCGTTACGAGTGAAATTGCAAAAGCAATGGAACTTGATGTGAGTCAAGGTGCATTTGTTGAGCAAGTAACAAAAGACTCAGCGGCTGATGATGCTGGTATACGTGCCGGTGATGTTATTACTAAAATTAATGGAAAAATGATTAAAACCTTTAATGAGCTTAGAGGTAAAATTGGTTCAATTGGTGCTGGAAAAACCATAAAAATTACGGTGATAAGAAAAGATGGCAAAGAGAAAACCTATAACGTCACACTAAAAAAATCTGAAATGGCTAAAATAGAAGCGGTAAGTTTACATCGCATGCTTGATGGCGCTGAACTAGAAAATGATGATAAGAGTAATGGCATACTCGTTTCTGAAATAGCTGATAATAGCCCCGCTGCCTCATTGGGTCTTCGAAAAGGCGACATTATCAATGGTATTAACCGTCAACGTATTAATAATATAGGCGAGTTACGCAGCTACTTAAATGATCACAAAGGTGTTTTTGCACTTAATATTCAACGGAACAATTCATCTTTATTTTTAATGATACGTTAATATTACCTGAGTTCACTTGATGACTATTCATCACTGTTAAGTTCAAGATAAAGCCTGTCAATCGACAGGCTTTTTTATGTTAGTTGTTTGACCCGTCCTAAATAAGGTTTGCACTTTGCCAATTGGACTAGTTTATTGATACGAGTCTGTTCAAAAAATCATGCAGGATATCGGCTAACTAAATCTAATATTTTAAGATCAGTAAGCTCATTTAAAAACCTTATTTAATGAAGCTTATTTTACCTTTAAAGTCTTTAGCGCTATGCATGCATATAAGCATAAACTGTCAATAATCGAGCAGATTAACTTATGTGTTATCATAGGCTATCTTGTTACCTACAATTTAATGAAAGGCTATATATGAAATTAACCTCTTTTCAATCAAAAATTTTAGTTGTACTTATTTCTATATTTTTAGTATCAGCAGTCATTTACTTTTACACGGCAAAAGACACCACACTGCCAAAAATGACAGTACAAGAAAAAAAGGCCCGTTTTAAAGCGCTTATAATACCCGCGGTAGACGAAGTCTACGATGAACTTATGGTGCAGTATAAAGACGTTGCAGCTTCACTAAAATCAGGTGATAACGCCGATGATATAGCTGACCTAAAAGTGGAATATAAAGCAACTAGTGATGCAGAACTTTTAAGAGCGCTTAAGCCTCACCCTAAAAGTATTGCCATTGCACAAGCTGCCATGGAAAGTTCTTGGGCGACATCTCGCTTTTTTAGAGAAGCTTATAATATTTTCGGTGTATGGTCGTTTGATGAAGACGAACCGAGAATCGCTGCCTTACAAAAACGTGGGGATAAAACCATCTGGGTTAAAGAATATTCTTCAGTAAAAGCATCAGTTAGCGATTACTATCGTACTATAGCCCGCGGTGATGCGTTCAAAGAGTTTAGAATATTAAAAATGAAAACAGATGACCCATTCGCTTTAGTTAAAAAATTAGATCGTTACTCTGAAAAGGGTGCTGAATATGGCCATGAATTAACGTCAATAATTAAGTTTAATAAATTCAATCAGCTTAATTAATATAAATAACCATCGCGTAGCTTAACCTAAGCACATAACATTTTAGTTTAAGCTACGCTTACCTTTCACATTCACCCCCTACTCTCAGCCGTGAATATATTGCTATTGGCATTTAAATAATAATTAATTGCACTTGTTTACCCTGTATTTGTTGATGATACATTAACGATTCCTCGTTCATTTACCCATTCACCATGATTTAAAAAAACAGACTTGGACAAAGAAAACCTACAAATACATCACCCTATATTCTTAATAGAAAACTGTATTACGGCAAAGAGTTTATGTTAATCTACAAAAAATAGACCAATAAAAATTATTCCGTTGAAAATAATCAATAGCCTTAAATTTATCCTTCGTTCTGCCAGTTATGGTGTAATGTTTGCTGTAGTTCTTTTGTTACTAGTCCCTGAGCTACGTGAACAAAACATAGTGCCTTGGAAGGTGTTCTCTACTTCAGAGACGAGCCAACAACCGTTATCTTATGCCAAGGCGGTTCGCTTAGCCGGTCCTGCAGTGGTTAATATATATACCGAAGATATTCAAGTTAACCCTACTTATGGTCGTCAATCACGTAAAGTCACACGTTTAGGCAGTGGCGTTATCATGCATGAGCAAGGCTATATTTTAACTAATTATCATGTTGTGCAAAGTGCAGATCTAATTGTAGTGGTATTACAGCGTGGTCAAGAACTTCATGCCGAGCTTATTGGCTACGATGTGCTAACTGACCTTGCTGTATTGAAAGTGCACGACAATAACTTACCCGTAATACCACAAATTAGTACATTAACTTCACAAGTCGGTGATGTGGTATTAGCCATAGGCAACCCATTAAATCTTGGCCAGACGGTTACACAAGGTATTGTAAGTGCAACAGGACAAAGCGGTTTAAGCACTAGCTATTTGCAGTTTCTTCAAATGGATGCTGCCATAAATGAAGGTAATTCTGGTGGTGCGCTTATCAACTCTAACGGTGAGTTAGTGGGTATTAATTCAAGAAAATTTACTCAAGCCAATCCTAACTTAAATATTCAAGGGATCTTTTTTGCTGTGCCTTATCAATTAGCTCGCACTGTTATGCTGAAAATTATTGAGCATGGACGAGTTGTTCGTGGGTGGCTAGGTGTAGATGCAAATGACTCTGTTACTAATCTTAAAGGCTTTATTATCGGCGCGATAACACCAAACAGCCCAGCGTTCGAAGCTGGATTGCAGTCAGGTGATGTGGTTTATCAAATTGACGACATTCGGTTATTGAACGCCAAGCAAGGTTTAGATGTTGTCGCAGAGGCCGCTCCAGGAAGCATATTAAGCTTTATGATCTCTCGCAATAATCAACTATTAACGTTACCTGTCACCATAGCTGAAGTTCCAAAACAGTAACTTTATTGTGCTTGATAAATAAAAATCCCAGCAAGTAGCTGGGATTTTTTATGGTCTATTTCGAATGTTTTTTTGAAGTTTAGTTGGCTTTAATACGCGTTATATTTGCACCAAGCGCTTGCAGTTTGTCTTCAATTTTTTGATAACCACGATCAATATGATAAATTCGATCGACTTGTGTTTCAGTATTTGCGACCAACCCAGCAATAACTAGACTTGCAGATGCACGTAAATCTGTTGCCATAACCTGAGCACCATTTAATTGCTCTACACCCGTACTAATAGCAGTGTTACCTTCAAGAGTAATTTTTGCCCCCATGCGCTGTAACTCAGGCACATGCATAAAACGGTTTTCAAATATTGTTTCGGTGGTAGTTGCCGTGCCTTCAGCTATAGCATTTAGCGCAACAAATTGTGCCTGCATATCGGTTGGAAATGCTGGATGAGGTGCAGTGCGAATGTTAACCGCTTTGGGTCTAGAGGTCATTTCAAGCTCAATCCAGTCATCACCTGTGGTAATTGACGCACCCGCTTCTTGTAACTTACTCAGTACAGCATCTAAAGCTTTAGGATCAGTATTTAAACACCTTACTTTACCTTGTGTTACAGCTGCAGCAACTAAAAACGTACCCGTTTCTATGCGATCAGGCATAACTGAATAGCTTTCACCTTGCAGTTTTTCTACACCCGTAATGGTTAAAGTGTCAGTACCTGCACCTAAAACGATGGCACCCATACTATTTAAGCAGTTGGCTAAATCGACAATTTCAGGTTCACGCGCCGCATTTTCGATGATAGTAACACCATCAGCTAGTGCAGCTGCCATCATTAAGTTTTCAGTGCCTGTAACACTAACGGTGTCCATAAAAATGGTCGCACCTTTAAGTCGACCAGCATTGCGGGCAATGATATAACCATTTTCAACTTCTATGTCAGCTCCCATTAACTTCAAACCATGAATATGTAAGTTAACGGGGCGAGCACCAATAGCACAACCTCCTGGCAATGACACTTCAGCATGACCAAAACGGGCAAGTAAAGGACCTAAAACCAGAATAGATGCCCGCATAGTTTTCACTAATTCATAAGACGCGCGACAATGGTCAATGTTACTAGCATCAATCATTAAACTACTCTCATTTACCCATTGGCATTTAGCACCAAATTGAGACAATAATTTAATTGTAGTTTCTATATCGTTAAGCTTTGGTACATTGGAAAAAGTAACCGGCGTTTCTGATAATAGTGAGGCCATTAGAATAGGTAATGCCGCATTTTTTGCGCCAGAGATAGTCACTTCGCCGTGTAGTGGTTTTCCACCAATAATTTTAAATGCGTCCAAGAGTATGTTCTTTTTTGTTTGGGTGAATTAAAGAGGTAAGTTAAACATTTTTTCACGTTGCCAAACAGACGTTGTGAAAGTTTTAATAGAAACCGCGTGGATGAGGCCGTCATTAATAACTTGTGTTAAAGGGGCGTAAATAGTTTGCTGTTTTTTCACACGACTTAAGTCACCTAAAAAATCTGCCACAGCAATAATTTTACATTGTGAGCCATCAAATGCCACATGAATTTCGTCTAATTCAATCGCATCGGTTATGAGTTTTTCTATGTCTTTTACTTCCACTTTCTGCTCCAAATAGCGTCTAGATTAGTTATTTTCTATCGGTAATAATGTATCAACTGCACTTAATTTTGCTAACTTTAATAAGTCATCAGGCAAATTAACCAAGCTAATTTTACAAGATTTACTTGTTGCTAATTCTATCAATAATAGAATCCAGGCTAAGCCTGCTGTATCAATCTGGCTTACCTTAGCCAAGTCAATAACAATACATTCTTGGTTGACCAATTGACGGTATTTTTTATCAAATGCACGGGTTATTGTAGCACGCGTTAATGCACCACTAAAAATTGCTTTTTTATCTACTTGTTCGACATCTATCATTTTAATCAATTAACAACCCTTAATACGTTATTTCATTTGTTTGCATAAAATAACTCATTCAATTTATTGTTTGAACTCAATATTTTTTTGACTTTTTTCTTTCAACATTTCGGTCACATGCGATAAACCTTTTTGTCGAATTAAGCTGCTTAACTCAGCCTGCTTGCTGTCTAGTAAGCTAATACCTTCTGCAACCATGTCGTATGCTTTCCAATCGCCTGTTTTTTTATGCTTACGCACACGAAAAGAGATATCAATAGGTGGACGTCCAGGCTCTAAAACGCTAGTTGCTACAGAAACTACGCGCTCATCAGTAAAATCTTTTGGCGGTGCAAACTCTACTTTTTGGTTATTGTATAAAGTAAAAACCTGTGCATAAGAAGTAATAAGGTATTCACGAAATGCTGGCACAAACTCAGCACGCTCGGTTTTATTTGTTTTCTTAAAGTTACTGCCAATAACTTTATAAGCCGCATATTGATAATTTATGTAAGGCATAAGTTCTTCACGAACAATAGTCTTCAATAAATTAGGTTCTACTTGTATCGCCGCTTGTTCATTAGCAAAACGTTTGAAGGTAATATCCGCAACCGTTTTAATCATTTGGTAAGGATCTTTTTTATTAACTTCCTCAGCACTAACTCCAGTTGAGACGGCTAAAAAAGTAATACATAAAATTAAATGCTTAATCAAACTATTCATTATTAATCACCACTACCTTGACCAAATAAAAATTGCCCAATCAGTTCTTCTAACACTAACGCCGGTTTTGTATCTTCGATATAGTCACCGGGTTGCAAGGTCTCAACTGACGAATGAATAAATCCCGGCAACAAGCCAACATATTGTTCACCCAACAAACCAGCCGTTAAAATTGACACTGAAGTTGCTTCTGAAAAATTGTCATATTCTGCAAAAATGTCTAAAGTGACCACTGGCGTATAGTCTTCTCGATCTAATGCAATATTACTTACACGACCAACGACAACCCCACCAACTTTTATCGGTGAACGGACTTTTAAACCACCAATATTATCAAATTTAGCATACAGCTGATAAGTGCTACCACTGCCTGATATACCGCTATCAGCAACTTTTAACGCAAGCATTAACAATGCAGCAATACCAATTGCAGCAAATAAACCAACCAATAACTCTATTTTTTTCGACGCCATGTCTTCCACCAAGTTCAAATATTATTTAACTAAATAACCGCTTTGCTAATTTTAATTTGCAAACATTAATGCGGTTAATACAAAATCTAAGCCTAAAACTAGTAGTGATGATTGCACTACCGTAGAGGTTGTTGCTCTACTGATACCTTCAGATGTTGGCTCACAAGAATAACCTTTGTAAACCGCGATCCAAGTAACCACAAAAGCAAACACCACACTTTTAATAATGCCATTTAAAATGTCTTTCTCGAACGACACTTGTGACTGCATAACAGACCAGAATGTGCCGCTATCAACACCTAACCAATCTACACCAACAATGTGTGCGCCTAGAATACCAACGGCTGAAAATATTGCCGCTAATAACGGTAAGCTGATAAAGCCCGCCCAAAACCGAGGGGCTACTACACGACGCAAAGGATCTACCGCCATCATTTCAAGACTAGACAATTGTTCGGTTGCTTTCATCAAACCTATTTCGGCCGTCAATGCTGAACCCGCTCTACCTGCAAACAATAATGCGGCAACTACAGGCCCTAGTTCACGTAATAAAGACAATGCCACCATTGGCCCTAAGCTAGCTTCAGCGCCATAGCCTACTAAAATAGTATAACCCTGTAAGGCGAGTACCATGCCAATAAATAAGCCTGACACTAAAACAATGATTAACGATAAAACACCAACAGAATACAGTTGTTTCATCAATAACGGAAAACCCTTACGTGGGTTAGGAATATGCATCAATGCAGAGGCCAGCATTAATAAAGCTCTACCTAAACCAGAAATTTGGTCAATTATAGTACGACCGAAAAGTTGTAGTTGGTTCACTTATCAACCCCTTGGCCAATTAATTCTTCGCTATATGAAGCTGCAGGGTAGTGAAATGGTACAGGACCATCAGCTTCACCTTTAACAAACTGCTGCACTAAAGGTGACGTTTGAGCGTAAATCTCTTCCGGCGTACCTTGACCAATAATTTTTTGTTCCGCAATAATATAGATATAATCGGCAATGCTCATCACTTCAGGGACATCATGAGAAACCACAACTGAAGTTAAGCCTAATGCTTGACCTAATTCACGTATTAAACGCACAATTACACCCATAGAAATAGGGTCTTGACCAGCAAATGGCTCATCATACAGAATCAATTCTGGATCAAGCGCAATTGAGCGAGCAAGTGCTGCACGCCTAGCCATACCACCGGAAAGCTCACTTGGGCGTAAATTTCTTGCACCACGTAAACCAACGGCCTCTAGTTTCATTAGCACCATTTTTTCAATAACATCTTCTGATAATTCAGTATGCTCACGAATAGGAAAAGCGATATTGTCATAAACACTCATATCTGAAAACAATGCGCCACTTTGAAAAAGCATACTCATGCGCTTACGTATTTCATATAATGCATTACGCGAAAGCTTAGGAATATCGTGACCGTCAAATAATATTTGTCCGGATTCTGGTTTGATTTGCCCACCAATAAGTCGCAGCAGGGTTGTTTTCCCAATACCACTAGGACCCATTATTGCTGTAACCTTCCCTTTAGGAATAGACAAACTAATGCCATCATAAATGACACGTTCGTTACGCTTAAAAGTCATGTTTTTGATATTAACTAAAATTTCAGACATATTAGTTGAGATAACACCAGGTTAATGATTGCTTATATAATGGAATTCTAACGCAGCGCAACACGTCAGTCATTACAAATTAGTAAATATTTAGTAGGAAAAGAGTAAGTAAAAGTATGTAAATGTAACCAAGCCGAGTAAATGTGCTTGTGCGCATTACTTTATATGACAAACTACTGTGAGTAATTTGAGCTAAATCTGCAATTCAAAATCAACCAATGTATTTTCACAAATTTATGTTCAATCAGCGTGCCAATAATATCAGAAAACGTTTATAATGCCCGCTGCGCAATATAATGACGCCAAATCAGTATTAATTGGCTGTCATCAGTTATCATCAATGGTTTATTATTCAAGCGTAAAGCATACATGCAAAAAATGAGTTAGCTGGTTTTTTACAGCATATTAGACATTAAGCAATACCGACGCGAAGTGATAATAGTTAAGCCGCTGTAGAGATTTGATTCATTATTTTAATTGATATTATTTCATCATCAAAAATTATTTTTACCCAAACAGGAGTTTTGAATGTTAATTCAAATTTTGATCTTATTACTTTCACTAATCATTTTAGTGTGGAGTGCAGACAAATTTGTATTTGGTGCTTCGGCATTAGCACGCAACCTTGGTATTTCTCCAATGATTATTGGTTTAACTATCGTTGCTATGGGCTCTTCAGCTCCTGAAATGATGATCGCTGCAACGGCCTCTTTGCAAGGAAATCCTGATACCGCCATTGGTAACGCGATAGGTTCAAATATTACCAATATTGCTTTAGTTCTTGGCTTAACTGCACTGTTTAACCCATTGACTGTCTCATCGTCCACGATCAAACGTGAAATACCTCTCATTTTAATTATTACGGCTATAGCAACATACATGCTAGCTAATAGTAACTTTAGTTTTAATGAAGGTTTAATTCTAATTATTGGCTTTGTACTCTACATTGCGACCTTACTCTTCGTGACATTAAAACGCTCAAAAGAAAACCCTATTGATGACAAAATGGTAATAGAAGCAGAACAAGAAGTACCTGATGGTGTGAGTACCAAGCACTCGGTTATATGGCTTATTGTCGGTATGATTTTACTGCCGTTAAGTGCCAGCTTCTTAGTAGACTCTTCTATTTTTATAGCGAAAGCCTTTGGTATTAGCGACCTTGTTATTGGCTTAACGGTAATCGCCATTGGTACCAGCCTACCTGAACTAGCAGCCAGTATTATGAGTATTATTAAAAAAGAAGATGATCTAGCCCTTGGTAATATTATTGGTTCAAATATATTTAATATATTAGCTGTGTTGTCGCTTGCGGGATTAATTTCTCCAGGCAATATTGATAACGCCGCTGCCGTGCGCGACGCTCCATTTATGCTAGCAACCACCTTCTTATTATTTATACTTTGTTTTAGTCGTGGTGGAAAGTTTCGCATCACGCGCGCGAAAGGGTTACTATTATTAGCCGTCTTTATTGGTTATCAAGTGTTACTTTTTAGTCAAATTAACGCTTAAAAATTGGTCTTTAGTCATGAAAAACTTTAAACAATTAGCACTGAATGTAATTCATATTGAGCAACAAGCTATTGCTGAGTTAACGCAATTTATCGACGACGACTTTGCACAGGCTTGTGAGCTAATGTTTAATTGTCGAGGTCGTGTTATCGTCATTGGCATGGGAAAATCTGGTCACATTGGTGGCAAAATTGCGGCTACTTTAGCCAGTACAGGTACACCTTCATTTTTTGTTCATCCCGGTGAAGCAAGTCATGGTGATCTTGGCATGGTCACCATTGATGATGTCGTATTAACCATTTCTAACTCAGGTGAAACGGGTGAAGTATTGGCGATTATTCCTGTTCTTAAGCGCATTGGCGCCAAAATAATTGCCATGACCGGCAAGCCCGACTCTACACTTGCTAAACTTGCCGATACCCATGTCTGTGTAAAAGTATCACAAGAAGCTTGTCCGTTAGGGCTAGCACCAACATCAAGCACAACAGCCACTTTAGTCATGGGTGATGCTTTAGCCGTTGCTTTACTTAACGCGCGTGGTTTTACCGCCGACGACTTTGCTTTATCGCATCCCGGTGGTAGCCTTGGTAAAAGATTATTATTACGCTTAGCCGACATAATGCACAAAGATGAACGACTCCCAACGGTGACACAAAGTGCTAAAATAAAAGATGCCTTAGTTGAGATGTCGTTGAAAGGCTTAGGCATGACGGCTGTGGTTGACAGTGACAACATACTTGTCGGTCTTTTTACTGATGGTGATTTACGTCGTATTTTAGATGCTGAAATTAATATTCATCAAGATAGCATCACCAGTGTAATGACAAAAAATCCACTGGTAGCTAAACAAGATATGTTAGCGGCAGAAGCATTGAAAATTATGGAAGACAAAAAAATTAATGGCTTAATTATCGTCAACGATAATAATCAGCCAATTGGCGCGATGAATATGCATGACTTATTGAAATCAGGAGTGCTATAAATTGGACAGTTTATACGGAAAAGTTTCGCCAAGTGTTTGGCAAAAAGCACAAAAAATCAAACTCTTTGTTTGTGATATTGACGGCGTTTTTTCTGATGGCCGTATTTATTTAGGTAACAATGGTGAAGAATTAAAAGCTTTTCATACCAAAGATGGATATGGCATTAAAGCGCTAGGGGCTAGTGGTGTTGATGTTGGTGTAATTACAGGCAGAAAATCCAATATCGTACAAACTCGTATGACCGCATTAAACGTAAAACATATAGTGCAAGGCGAAGAAAACAAACTGCCAGCGTTGAAAGCAATGCTCGCTTCATTAAAGTTAAAGCCAGAACAAGTGGCTTACATCGGCGATGATATGCCTGACTTCGATTGTCTAAACTATGTTGGTTTTAGCATTGCAGTAAATGATGCACATCCCGCCATTTTAAACTTGTGTGACTACATAACTTATACCCGCGGTGGTTTTGGTGCGGTACGAGAAACCTGCGATCTTATTATGCAAAGCCAACAGACTTTAGCTAATGCGTCAGGTGCAAGTATATGAATCGCATAACTATTGCGACAATAGCACTTTTTTTACTCGCCTTAACAACCTACGGCATACTCGAATGGTTTGGCGCAGAAAAACAAACCAGCAATATTCTCGAAAGTGCCAATCAGCCAGAATTTATTGCTGAAAACCTCAACAGTGATGTTTACAAATCAACAGGCCCATTATCCTATAATGTTGAAGCCCAACGAATGGAACATTATGCTCAATTAGAGGTCACACACTTTGAATACCCACGTTACACCTTGTATCCAAAAAACAATAAACCGACTTGGCAAATAACCGCCAATGAAGGCACGCTATATAATAATAATCGTGTAAAATTAAAAAATCGCGTACGTTTAATCGCCACTGATGAAGAAAGTTTAATACAGGAAGTACACGGAAAAAATCTAGAAATGGACTTAAAAACAAATATTATCAGCTCAGAGCAAACAATCTTAATATTAGGTAAAGGATTTACTATGTATGGCTCAGGATTAATTGTAGACTTAAACACAACACAGATGACATTGACTGAACATGTACAAACCATTTATAAAAAAATTAAAAAATAACCTTATTTATTTTTCTGCATTTGCATTATTAATGCCGGCAGTAAATGCTGAAAAATTCGATGTTGACCAAGAAATTAAAATTTCTTCTTCACGCCAAGCAGCTGATCTGAAAAATAAAATATTCAGTTATATTGATAATGTCATTATCTCTCAAGGTTCGCTGACAATTAATGCCGAACTCGTACAGGTGATAACTCAAGATAAAAGCAATAATAAAATTTATATTGCGAAAGGTTCTCCTGCGACATTTGAGCAAACGCTGCAAGATGGTAGCCCTATCAATTTACAAGCCAATGAAATTCGTTATGAACCTGATTTGAATACGGTTGTTATTTCAGGTAATGCTTTGTTACGCCAAGAAGGTAGTGAAGTAAGTGGCAGTAAAATCACCTATAACTTCGAGACTGAATATGTCAATGCCGAAAGCTTAGAAAATGCTAAGGTTGAAACAGTATTGCAGCCAAAAAATAAAACTGAACCGCCAAAAAAATCTAAGGACAAGCAAGAGTAAATGTCTACTTCAACATTATCAGCCATTGGCCTTGCAAAAGCCTACAAAGGCAGAAAAGTCGTTAAAAACGTTAGTATGAAGGTTTCTGCTGGACAAATTGTTGGCTTATTAGGACCAAATGGCGCGGGTAAAACCACTTCGTTTTACATGATCGTTGGCTTAGTTAATAACGACAGTGGCTCAATTATTTTAAATGACGAAGATTTAACCTTATTGCCCATGCATGAACGTGCCCGCAAAGGTATTGGTTATCTACCTCAAGAAGCTTCAATTTTTCGCAAACTAACGGTTTATGACAACATAATGGCGATTTTACAAACCCGTAAAACGCTAACCGACGTTGAAAGAGAAGAAAAACTTGAGCATTTATTAGAAGAATTTAACATTGGTCATATCAAAGACAACCTCGGCATGAGCCTGTCTGGTGGTGAACGTCGACGAGTTGAAATAGCGCGAGCTTTAGCTGCAGATCCTAAATTTATTCTCCTTGATGAACCTTTTGCTGGTGTTGATCCAATTTCGGTAGGTGATATAAAAAAAATTATCCTACACTTAAAAGAACGTGGCATAGGTATCTTAATTACCGACCATAATGTACGTGAAACCCTCGATGTCTGTGAGCACGCCTATATTGTTAGTCACGGCGAGCTTATTGCCGAAGGTAACTCTACTGAAATACTTGCAAATCAACACGTAAGAGATGTATACCTTGGTGAACAATTCACGCTATAGTGAATAACAGACTTACTCGGTAACATACTAATGTACTTGAACAGGGAAAAGAAAACGTAAATGCGTCCTACTCTGCAACTCCGTATCGGACAACAATTAACGATGACCCCGCAATTGCAGCAGGCTATCAAGCTGTTGCAATTATCGACCTTGGATTTACAACAAGAAATTCAAGAAGCTCTTGAAAGTAACCCTTTACTTGAAGTTGATGAATCTCCCGACAACAATTCAGAAAACACCCCTGACAATTTAGAAGAAGCATACTCCGCTGGTATTGGCGATAGCGTAGAAATATCCTCAGATGGCAGCGAAGATTCTGCACCGACTATTGATGAAATAAGTTCATCAGAAGGCTTAGCAAAAACTGACATACCCGAAGAATTAAATAGTGATACAACGTGGGATGACAACTTTAGTGCCAGTGCGAGCAGTGGCGGTGTTGGTCATGCATCAGAAGATTATACCTATCAGGGTGAAACAAAAGACTCCTTACAAGACCATCTTATTTGGCAAATGGAACTAACACCATTTAGCGATACCGATAGAACAATTGCTATCGCTATTATTGAAGCTATAGATGATGCCGGCTACCTAACAGTTTCTGCAGACGAGATATTAGAAAGCGTAGGCATTGATGGTGTTGAACTTGATGAAATTGAAGTAGTGCTTAAACGGATTAACGTTTTTGATCCGGTGGGCGTAGCGGCTCGTTCAATTCCAGAGTGTTTACTTATTCAGCTCAACCAATTTTCAAAAGATACGCCTTGGCTCGCTGAAAGTAAGTTAGCGGTAACTGAGCATATCGAATTATTGGGTAATCGCGATTATCGCCAATTGATGCGAAAGTTACGCATTAAAGAAGACCAATTACGTGAAGTTATTCGCTTAATACAATCATTAGACCCTCGCCCGGGCGATAGTGTTATCAAGAGTGAAGAACAGTATGTTATTCCTGACGTGTCGGTTGAAAAGAAAAATGGTCGCTGGACTGTAGAGCTAAACCCAGACACAGCACCTAAGTTATCAGTAAATCAACAATATGCTGCCATGTCTCGCTCGATGAAATCATCAGCAGACAGTCAATTTATTCGCTCGAACTTGCAAGAAGCTAAATGGTTTATCAAAAGCCTTGAAAGCAGGAACGATACCTTGTTAAAAGTGTCCAATTGTATTGTACAGCGCCAGCAGGGTTTCTTTGAACATGGCCCTGAAGCTATGCGACCTATGGTTTTAAATGATATTGCCGAAGCGGTAGATATGCACGAATCGACTATTTCTCGTGTTACTACACAAAAGTATATGCATACACCCAGAGGCATTTTTGAGCTTAAATACTTCTTCTCTAGCCATGTAAGTACTGAAAATGGTGGTGAATGCTCATCAACCGCTATTCGTGAGTTAATTAAAAAACTTGTTGCCGCCGAAATACCCGCAAAGCCATTAAGCGACAGTAAAATCGCCGATATCTTGGCCGAACAAGGCATTAAAGTAGCAAGACGCACTATTGCCAAGTATCGAGAGTCACTCTCTATACCGCCGTCAAATCAACGTAAAAGCCTATTGTAGGCAGTCTTAATCACCAAAAAAGAGGAATGAAGCTTATGCAAATTAATCTTACTGGACACCATGTCGATGTTACCGACTCATTACGTGATTATGTTAATGCTAAATTTGAAAAAATAGAGCGCCACTTTGAACACATTAATAATGTACATGTGGTACTAACGGTTGAAAAATTGAACCAGATCGCTGAATCTACTGTGCATTTAACGGGCTCTGAGGTTCACGCTAAGGCTGAACATAACGATATGTACGCATCAATTGATGCATTAATTGATAAATTAGATCGCCAAATTTTGAAATACAAAGGCAAAATCAACAAGCATTAGCGCCAAGTCGCTTTAGGTTTTATAAGTTTATGAAGTTGCAAGATATCCTAACCCCGGAATGCACTATTTGTGCAGCACCGGGTTCCAGTAAAAAACGTATTCTAGAATACTTAAGTAGTCTGGCCGCTGAAAAATTGGTTGAACACGATACTTTTCAGCTACTAGAAAGCCTAGTTAAGCGCGAAAGAATGGGTTCTACCGGCATAGGAAATGGCATAGCGATACCGCATGGACGTTTAGATAATTCTACCCAACCCATTGCGGTGGTTATTACCACAGAAGAGCCGATAGATTTTGATGCGATAGATAATCGTCCTGTGGACATTTTTATTGCTTTATTTGTGCCCGAAAATGAATGCCAAAATCACCTGTGTACATTACAAAGTATCGCAAAAATTTTTCGTGAAAAACAATTTTGCAAACAAGTGCGTAAATGCCAAAGTAACCAAGAGCTGTTTCAGCTAATCCAACAGGCGAGTTAAGTCCCCATGAAGTTAATTATAGTCAGTGGTCGTTCAGGATCAGGTAAAAGTGTTGCATTACGCGTATTAGAAGATCTGGGCTACTATTGTGTAGATAACATACCGGTTAATTTGTTACCCGCTTTAATTCATACCGTCATTAATGATTATGAAAATGTTGCCGTCAGCCTAGATGTTCGAAACCTACCTGCTGATCCTAACGATGTACCCGAAATTATAGAATACTTACCTAATGCAGTAGAGTTAAGTTTACTTTATTTAGATGCCGACGATAGTGACCTTATCCGTCGTTTCAGCGAGACACGACGCTTACATCCGCTAATTAGACAAAATATAGCCTTAGACCAAGCCATAGCCTTAGAAAAAAAGCTTCTTGAACCTATCGCAAGTCGCGCACATTTATATATCAACACTAGCCAACTATCACCACATCAGCTGGCCGACTTAGTTAGAGAGCGTATACTAGGTAAAAAATCGGGTTCTATGGTGGTTGTTTTTGAATCTTTTGGCTTTAAACATGGCGTACCACAAGATGCAGACTATGTATTTGATGCGCGATTTTTACCTAACCCATTTTGGGATAAAGAACTTAAGGGCTTCACCGGATTAGATAAACCTGTGCAAGATTTCCTTGCTAGCCAACCTATTGTGACAAAGTTTATTTGGCAAATAAATAGCTTCATGATGACCTGGTTACCGCATCTAGAACGAAATAATCGCAGTTATATTACTATAGCGGTTGGTTGTACCGGCGGTATGCATCGCTCTGTATATATCACCGAATTACTCGCAAATAATATGCGTAAAGAACGTAAAGACGTGCAGTCTCGTCATCGCGATTTACCTGTTGCCACAACGTAACTTGCTATGAGCACACAAGCCAGCCGTTATGTTCTCATCATCAACAAGCTTGGGCTTCATGCCCGAGCGGCTTCTAAACTCGCACAATTAAGTCAAAAGTTTACCGCAAAAGTCACCATTGAATTAGACGACAATCATGCTGACGCTAACAGTATTATGGGCATAATGCTGCTTGCAGGTGCACAAGGTAAAACCGTTAAGGTAATTGCTACGGGTGAAGACGCTGAATTAGCACTCGAAGAAATTTGCCAACTTTTCAGCAACAAATTTGATGAAGCCGAGTAGCAAAACTCATATTTATTGTCGGCACCGTTAAGTCAATAAAAAAGCTGCGAAATATCGAAAATTACGGTAAACTCAACGCGTTAAATATTAACATTCGATACCATATAAAATAATGAATTAGCTAACTTATCGTTAAAGTTGGGAATTTAGCACAATCGAATTACCTCAAGCATATTCATTCTCGGCTTTGCCTGTAAAGTCGAAATGCATTACATATTCATTTAGTCGAATTTTCACTCATTTGGTATAATTTAATAGAAAGTTAATAATTGTCATTTATCATCGGGCTGTTTAACTTTTTTGGTTAATTTTTTTGGTTCAAGTTTACGAGACTAAAGTAACCTTAATTAACCTCAAAATAATGTAGTTTTCAATTATATATGGCGTACTCACACGTTAATTTGATTGTAATGCATAATATTCAGGTGCTAAATACCATATTAAACACCTGACAGTAAGTTCAACATCCTTAACAGTTTTCGTTTTGTAGCGGCAAAAGGTAAAAGTATGCCGGAAGTTTCCGAACAAGAATATAGTCACCAACGCCTCCAGCAGGTTAATGATGCCCTCGATAGCGGTATGTTTGTCTATGTCCGCAAGTTATTGCAAGACATGCCAGCTTACGACCTTGCCTTACTTTTAGAGTCATCTCCGACCAAAAGCCGTATGGCTCTTTGGCAGTTAATTGATGCTGATCATCATGGTGATGTTCTTGAAGAGCTAAACGAAGAAGTTCGAAAAGGTATTCTTAAAAACATAAATCCAGAAAAGCTAGCTGCTGTTGCAGAAGGGATGGATGTTGATGATTTAGCCGAAGTTTTTCGAACATTACCAGACAGTGTTTACCAAGAAGTGCTTAACGCAATGGACTGGCAAGATCGCAGTCGTGTAGAAGCAGCACTTTCATTCGAGGAAGACACAGCCGGCGGTATTATGAATACCGATACTATATCCATTCGTCCTGATGTGACAGTGGATGTGGTGTTACGTTATTTACGCTTACGGGGTGAGTTACCCGAAGCGACTGACTCTTTTTATGTTGTTGACCGTGAAGATCATTTCATCGGCGCTGTTTCATTATCATCCATAGTAACAGCGAAAGCAGAAACCATTATTTCTAGCCTCATCGATAAAGATATTCAGGCAATTACTGCTGATATGAATGAAAAAGATGTCGCGAAACTCTTTGAACGTTACGATTGGTTTTCGGCTCCTGTTATCGATCAAGAAGGTCGACTACTCGGTCGTATTACCGTTGATGATGTCGTTGATATTATTCGTGAAGAAGCCGAACATTCCATGATGAGTATGGCGGGTCTAGATGACGAAGCTGATACTTTCGCCCCGGTATTAAAAAGTACGCAACGTCGCTCTATTTGGTTAGGCGTAAATTTAATTACTGCGCTTATGGCTGTTGCCGTTTCGAGTATGTTTGAAGGTATTTTAAACCAATTAGCCATTTTAGCTGTGCTTAACTCGCTTGTGCCGAGTATGGGGGGTGTTGCGGGTAATCAAACGTTAACACTTGTTATTCGTGGTATGGCGTTAGGGCATGTTGGTGAAAGTAACTCACGCATTTTATTATACAAAGAACTAGCCATCGGTTTTTTTAATGGTTTAATTTGGGCGGTGTTAATTGCCTCTGTGGTCGCTATATGGCAACAAAACCTCATGCTAGGTGCCATTATCGCTTTTGCGATGTTAATGAATATGACCGCAGCCGGTATTGCTGGTGTTACTGTGCCATTAATGCTGAAAAAGATGAATATTGATCCCGCATTAGCCGGTAGTGTTATTTTAACTACAGTTACCGACGTTGTTGGTATCTTTGCCTTTTTAGGCACAGCAACCTTAATGTTAGGGTAACAAAAAAGCTGACAGTTTTAAGCTGTCAGCTTTCAGTAAATACAAAAGATAGTTGTAAGTTTAAAGCTGCAAGCGATAGGCGAGATAAACTCTCTTTTTACTGACAGCTAATAACTTGAAACTCGTCCGTTTAACTTCCTGCCACTTGCATTTCATTAATAATAATAGAACCTGTGCGAATACTACCACGCATATCGGTATCGTTACCTATAGCGACAATACCAGAGAACATATCCTGTAATTTTCCGGCAATGGTAATTTCATCAACTGGATAAGCGATTTCACCATTTTCAACCCAAAAGCCTGCCGCACCTCGCGAATAATCGCCAGTAACCACATTAACACCTTGCCCCATCAGTTCAGTTACTAACAAGCCTGTGCCTAGCGTTTTTAACATCGCATCAAAATCACCGCCTTTACCTTCACCTTGCATGCCGAGATTCCAGTTATGAATACCGCCTGCATGCCCAGTCGTTGTCAGCCCCATTTTACGTGCCGAATAACTGGTTAAAAGGTAGGTGGCTAAGTTGCCATCAGTAATTATTTCACGATCAACAGTAGCTACGCCTTCGGCATCAAACGCTCCACTTGCTAAGGCTTTTTTCAAATGCGGACGTTCACTAATACTTAAAAATTCAGGAAATACTTGCTTACCAATGGAATCCATCAAAAATGAAGACTTTCGATACAAGTTACCACCACTAATAGCAGCAATAAAATGTCCAAACAGCGTATTGGCGATATCAGCACGAAACATAACAGGGACTTTAGCCGTGGCTAATTTACGTGCACCTAATCTTGACAACGCTTCAATAGAAGCTTGTTGGCCTATTTTGGCTGCACTTTCCATCGCATTAAATTCACGACTCACGGTATAAGCGTAATCGCGCTGCATGTCATCACCTTCATTGGCGATCATCACACAACTTAAACTGTGACGGGTACTTGGATAACCTACGATCTGCCCATGGCTATTACCGTAAACTTTAAAACCTTCAAAACTTGCTAATGTCGCGCCATCTGAATTAGTAATGCGTTTATCATAAGCCAGTGCTGTATCTTCACACTCTTTCGCTAAGCTAATCGCCTGCTCTGTGGTTAACTTATGAGGATGATATAAGTCTAAATCTTGCGGGTCCATTGCAAGTAGCTCTTTATCAGCCATACCTGAGCATTCATCAACAGAGGTATACTTAGCAATATTCACAGCAGCTTCAATTGCTTGTTTTAAAGCTTGTTCAGACAAATCGGCTGTTGATGCACTACCTTTACGCCCTGCTTTGTAAACTGTAATACCCAGTCCACCATCATTAGTGAACTCAACGTTTTCAACTTCTCCTAAACGAGTACTAACACTTAGCCCTTGCTGGCGGCTCATTGCGACTTCAGCACCATCGGCTCCAAGTGATTTAGCCATAGACATGGCATCATTTACACGTTTTTTAACATGCTCTATTTGCATTTGGATACTATCAGAATCGCTCATAGTTAAATTATTTCTCATATTTTTTGATACAATTTACAGGAATGTTTTTTGCTGCTACTGCTTTGTTGTATACTATAGGTAATTATCACTTTAATACTTAACATTATGCCCCACTCTGCCAACGATATCGATGAATTAGAAGAAGAATTACTGAGTAAATCGGAAATAAAACGCGAAATGCATCGACTGCAAGATTTTGGCCTTGTCATCGTCAAAATGTCGAAACATCAACGCAGTAAATTACCGTTAACGGATGATTTAAAAGCCGCAATGTTATTGGCCGATAAAATAACCAATAAACATGAAGCCTTACGTCGTCATGTGCGTCATATAGCTAAAATATTAGCTGAGACGGATCTTGAGCCCATTAAGCAGGCGATGGATGTTATGGCTAATAAACATCAGCAAGAGTCTGTGAAATTTGAAAAACTCGAAAAAATGCGTGATGATCTAATAGCCGAAGGCAACGAGCCCATTGAGGCTTTATTAGCAGAATATGACAATATGGAAAGACAAAAGCTTAGACAACTCGTGCGTCAGGCGAAAAAAGAGCACAGCGCTGAAAAAGTAGGTAAACATAATCGTGATTTATTTGCTTACCTGAAAGCGCATGTAGTTTTTTAAATAAATATTGAAAATTTGCTACAAAAAAACGCCTTAATTTATCATGAATTAAGGCGTTTTTGTTTTTCAGATCCTGACATTATAAAATCGTATACTTACTAAATACTTTATAAAGTTCAGTACCTTGATTCACACTCGCTGATGCAAAATGCAGAATAGGAATAACACTATGATCAAAATTGATATAATGCAATGGATCGCCGTCACCATAATTGTCCATTCGAAGAATACGCGCTAAAGGTTCGCCTGCAGGTAGCGGTTTCCCGAACTCAGCAAGGTAATCCACCATGCCCCCCATGGGCGAATAAAGTGCTTTGTAATCTTTTAATAAGCAACTGTATCTTGTCATCGTTTTTGGTTGATACTGCTGACTATTAATCGCCCCTTGGTATTGTAAATAACTTAAAATACCTAAAGCGTCTTCATGGGCAACATCTAAATCAATTTGCTCTTGTGAACCAAGCTCTACAGTAAAGCTTTCTTTGATAACTGCATTCTCACCTTGATTTTCATCGGTTTTGGTTATTGGAAAGTCTCGGCCTAATTCTGCAAATTTTAGCTGTAAATACCACCAAGGACAAAAAGTCGCTTCATCAAGTGCGCCATCAAAGCCATTAGGAATAAATAACACGTGTGGAATATCAAAATATTCAGCACTTGGTCGAGCATAGTCAGGACAATACAAATGTTTACTCGAAATTGGCCCCGTATGCAGATCTAACACAAGGTCGGCCTCCAGTGCGAGCAATTGCAACTGATAGGCAATTCGTTGACCTGTAGTAATACCATAAACATTATGATTAAGTTTTTGTGATAATTGCTTAACCATTAATGCTTGAAATGCCTGGGCTATTTCGGCATTAGACTGGTTTAAATGTGCCTTAGCAAACGGTTCGATAATACTTTCATCGAAATGATACATACGATTCCAGTTCTCACCGGTAATAGGATCAAATCGACCTAAGGTATATTCACCATTTTTATGATTACAGCCCACAGGATTCGCATAAGGTACTAAGGTGATACTGCCATTTAATTCAATATGTTTTAATTGTTCCAACAATTGAAAAATAACCGCGTTACCCTGCACTTCTGCGCCATGCATATTTGCTTGAATATACACATTAGGCCCCTGACCATTACCTTTAATACGATAAACTGGCACAGTAAGTGTTGCTCCACTGGCCATTTCACCAACATGCATAACTTCTTTACTAATTAAATTCATAGTTAACCTTAAGTTAGGCCTTGACCATACTAACGTAAATACCAAGTAGCAGGTTGAGCTGCACGCACTTGCTCTATTTTACCTTGCTGAAGAACATATTCAGCAGCTATTGGGTGACAAAGAAAAAATGGCATACTTTCAGTAAAACCATAAGCCCCTGCCAAACCAAAAATTAATTGGTCATCAATGCCAACATCATTGGCTATTGCCATGGTACCGAGTTTATCTAAACTAGTACAAAGTGGGCCATGTAAATCGAAATAACTCTCGCTTGCTTGAGACTCTCTAAGCATAGCTACAGGAAAAGGCTGTTCGGTAATCGCAGGGCGAATTAAATGATTAATTCCACCCGAAAGTACCAATTGCTGTTGGTCGAAGTTTTCTTTTCGATCAACAACAGAGGTAACATAATAGCCCATTTCGGCAACCGCAAAGCGACCTAGCTCCAACCAAAGTTCACTAACGCCAGCTCGGGCTTTTATTTTGGCTAAATCAGCAACAATATTATCCCAATGTAAGCTTTGACCTGTTTGCAGATAATCTACACCTAAACCACCACCTAAATCTAAAACATCTAACGTCATTTCTAATTGTTCTGCTAATGATAACAACGGCGTAACCATTTGTGACCAAAGCTCAAACATGCGTTCATTACTTAACATATTTCCCCATTGGAATATATGTAAGCCGTTAATGTTTAAGGCTAAAAAATCACTTACTTTGATGGTTTGCCATTCTTGGCACGATAAACCAAAGGCGGTTACTTCATTACCGCCTAATGGATTTTTCTCACCTTCATCCCACTGGAGCTGAACTCTTAATAATACTTGCGGTCGACAAGACAACTCAGTCGCAGCTTCATTTAACCATTGCAATTGGTTCAAGCTCTCAACAACAAAGGTACGAACCCCTTGTGTTAAAAACGCTTTCATTTGCTGTTTCGACTTTGCTGGACCGGTATTAAGAATACGCTCAGCCTGCACATTTTGCGCAAGCACTTGTGTGAGTTCTCCTTGACTGGCAACGTCAAAATTAAAACCTTGCTGAGCTAACGTCGTGATCACACGTGATAGTGGGTTTGCTTTCACTGCAAACCACAGTTTAATCACATCTTGTTGCATCAACGTTGACAAATGCTGTGCTAGATAATCTAAATCGTAAAGAAAAAATCCCACTTCATCTTGATCAACCTCAGCGCTATTTTTCAGTGCGTTACTATGTTCGTTCAGGGGTTCAATTACAGACGGTCTTAGCCAATTTGGCCGAGTTGCTGTGTTTAACATTGCAGTCATTTTTTTTCCTAGCGCAGCACAGATTCAAGTTCTAAAGCGGCATTACTTTTTTCATCACGATATTTAATAATTATCGCACAGGCCATATTCAATCCTTGCTCTTCCGCCCAAGCACCTTTAACAGGTCGCGTACCCGGAACCACAACCGCATTTTCAGGAATGTCAGCGCCTTTCTCTAGCATGATGTTATTAACACAGTCATAAACTGGCACCGATGCAGACAAAGAAACACCTGGCGCTAATACCGCACCTTTTTTCACAACAATACCTTCAACAATAATCACGCCAGCACTTAAAAAGGCATTATCTTCAATAATCACTGGGCTAGCACCAATAGGCTCAAGTACACCACCAATTTGCACAGCGGCAGACACATGCACATTTTTACCTATTTGTGCACATGAACCAATTAATGCGTGGCTATCAACCATAGTACCAGTATCAACAAAGGCACCAACATTAATATAGGCAGGCGGCATAATAATAACGCCCGGCGCTACATAAGCACCTCGACGAACCGATGATCCACCCGGTACCATTCTCACTTTATCAGCAACAACAAATTCACGTGCGGGTAGGTTATGCTTATCAACAAAACCGCGATAAGCACCGTCAAATTCAATATTTTCTCCGGCTTTAAATGCCGCTAGTATTGCTTCTTTGACGTTGGTATTAACTTGCCAAGTACCATCGCTATTTTGTTGTGCTGCACGGGTTTTGCCTGTTTCTAAATCTATTAATGTTTGTTGCCAAGTCATGAATTTACTTCTCGTAGGTTAGTTGATGTTGAATAATGATGTTGAACAGCACTTTCAGTGCTTTTAATCGTGTGAGCATGCGCTAAAGGGTTACTACTGTTAGCCTCTAACCATTGCTGAATTTTTTGATGAATGTCTTTTAAACCATGTTGCTCAGAAATTTCTTCATGGCATAAGGGTAAGCGCAGTTTCGCAGTACTGATTATCTTCAAATCAGCCATTAAAACTTTTACCGGAATTGGACTTGCGACCTGAAATAATGCTGCAATCGCTTTATGCCAAAGCGGAAACAGCCCTTCATTTTGATAAGCTAACGCCATTGCTACGTACTGTCGAGTAGCCACTGGCCATACGTTTGCACAAACTGATATCAAGCCTTTAACATTAGCGCCGGCAAGATAAGGCATCATGGCATCTTCGCCACTATATATTTCAATGTGTGGACAATGTTCTTTGTAGGCAAGTAACTTATTAAGATCGCCACTGGCTTCTTTTAACGCCCAGCAATTCTTATGGTTTTGAAGTTGTTGTATGGTAGATATCGCGACTTCAACACTGCTGCGCGAAGGCACGTTATAAAGCATACAAGGGAAATTAGCGGCATCCAGTAGGCTTTTAAACCATAACGTTTGCCCGACAGGACCTGGTTTTGCATATATTGGACTACCGAGTAAATATGCATCTATCGGTAAGGTATTACATTGTTCGATCCAGTCAAGTTGCTCGTTAAGGTTATAACCTCCTACAGCAACCATAATTGGCACTTGCAAGGGCATAGCACAAACGTATTCAACAATACTTAAATGTTCTTTAGCCGTTAGGGCAAGGCCTTCACCTGTACTGCCTAGAAGTAAAATGCCATTTTTAGCAGCGTTTTGCTGTAAAACAAGTTTACGCAAACTGTCAAAGTCAATGTCATCATTGTCAAAAAGAGGGGTTACTAGGGCTGTCCAAACCAAAGGTCGGTCAGTTAATAACTGATTTTCTATAGAATTATTTTGATTCATTTCTCTCGAACTCTTGTCGTTCGGAGAACTTTTAGGCGCTTGTATAGACAAAATTTCAAGGATGAAACTTGGCCTTTACAAAGGCCAGAAGCTCTCCACCTATAAGGTGACAGTTGCAAGGATTCAACCTAATACTGAACAAACTAATCTATAGCTTGTTCAATAAAAAGCTTAATTGATATCTAAAAAATTAAGCTTTTACAACCGACAATTACATCATCAAAAATATAATTATCTCGGCGTTATACCCCCTCATTATTGCTCAATAGAGTTTGATCTCTTCACAATAACTACCTGATTAACGCGCCTCTTCTGGCCCTTTCATCGATGCTATTAATACTTACATATCAATAGCACTGGAATAAGGGACTGCAATATTAAAACATTTAAATATAAGGGCAGTCAATAGACGTCTAAACGTATATTGACAATTACTACTAACTATTTATTTTTACTAAGTTTATTTCTTTTTCTAATACTAAAATTCTATCTTGGCCCCAATAACTACTCTTGCCATAACTAAAACTGGGTACGCCCCAAAGGTTTAAGTTAGTCAATTCAACTTGGTTTAAGTCTGCCCATTGCTGCCAATCGTGTTGCTCTTGGTATCCATACCCATCCTCAACATTTAAAGATAAATCTTTATAAATACTCTCAATATGCTCAGGATTAGCTAAATCAATACCATTAACATAAATAGCCTTGAAACACGCGAGCATATACTCAAGCGCTTTGCCTTGCTGCTGAGCCCATGCAAATAAACGATATGCATTCATAACTCCAACCCCGAGAGGATCGGTAAAGCCATTAAATTCAATACCTAATTTTTTAGCTTCGCGCAAAGCATCAAGATAAATATATTTTTGCTTAACGAGCGGCATAGCCGCCCCTCGCATCAAAAGCGGTAAAACAGGTTTTATTACTAATTCTATTTTATATTGTCCTGCTAAATTAATGGCTTGCACAAAACCCAAATAAGAATATGGACTACGTAAAGACAAATATATCACCAAAGGTTCAGACACTGCATTGGCTGGTTGAGCAGCATTAATATCAACTATTTTATGAGGAAAGTTTTGTTGATTAACAGTTTGGTTCAATTGGTTTTTTCTCATTAACGCTTCAGTTAAATCATCTACTAAGGCAAGTTTTTTTAGCATGTTTTCAAAATGATATAACCTTTCAACGCCAACATACCAAGTGCCAGCAAACAAAATACTTGCTGGCGCATAATGCCCTTTGGCTTTTAAACGCGTTTGGTTTTTAACTTGGTGATTTATCGTGGGTGTTGAGGTTTGAAAATGCTCGCTAAATTGATTTCCCCAGGTATTTATAAAAATTTGTTCAGCATTGGCAATATTATTTACTTTAAACTGCCAAATCTGTTGACCTGTTGTTAAAGAAGCAGAAGTAGGCTCATCTTTGATGTCAACAAGTTGATATTTTTCGGCTATTAAATTAGCGTCTTTAATCGCCCATTGTCGATAAAGTTTTGGGCAAATGGTGATACCGGGTAACGTTCCCCAGATAAAAAGTACTTTAAAAGTAAGGTGATAATTTACCGCTAATCGAGATAGCATTTGCACTAACATAAAGCTATGCGGGTCATTTAGTGAAAGGTAAACTTCAGCTTGTGCTTTTTGGCCTAAAAATCGCCCAATTAAAAAATAACGAAAAACCAGTGCTTTTGCTCGACAATGACTTTGAAGCCATTTTATTTTTAGTCGCAATAACATTTTATTAAAAATAGTTAATTCCCTGTGGACTAATGATGGCGAGATAAATAAATTCGCGTAGAATGCGCCGCATTATGACATATTAATTTTAACGGGATAAATGAAATATACTCAAATAGGGTAATTCCTTTAGACTAATTTCATTTAAAATCATTACAATGCTTGTTGCAATCAGATTTCAAACAATAGGCTTTTGTAAATTAACAATATATTTATGCACACGGGCAATTAAATGGCTACAAGTAACATTAACCAATTATTGATACGCAATATAGACGCTTTATCAGCAACAAAACCTCTCTTGGTCAATATTGCAGACGATGGTTTTATTACCCAATACCTTAGCCAGCATAGTCATGCCAGCATAGATAGTTACCATACAAATTATGCCCAGTATAAAACCTGTCAGCAACTAAACAATGCGAAAGTAAACGCTCATTTTTGTGTCGAATATGTCGCTAAAAACAAGCATGATATGGCGATTATTCATTTCCCAAAAAGTAAGGCCGAATTCGGATTTACTCTAGCGATGCTTGCTGAATCTATGACTGAAGATGCCACTATCGTTATTGTTGGCGAAAATAAAAGTGGTGTAAAATCTGCGGAGAAACTTGGAGCAGATTACCTTGAGTATTGCAATAAAGTTGATACCGCTCGCCATTGCTTAATGCTTATCGCTAAATTTAAACCGTTACTTCCTAGTTTTGATCTACAAAGTTTTTATAAGTATTATCCAATTCAAGTACAAGATAAAACGCTAAAAATTGCCGCATTACCCGGTGTATTTAGTCAAAATGCTTTAGATACCGGTACAGAAGTTCTATTAGCACATTTACCAGAGAAGATGACAGGAAAGGTGTTAGATTTTGGCTGTGGTGCCGGTGTTATTGCAGCTTATATAGGTACTGTTTACCCAACCACTCAATTAACCTTGGTTGATGTTAGCGCTTTGGCATTACACTCAGCGCAAACAACATTAGCTTTAAACCAATTAAGTGGAAAATATATTGCATCAAACAGCTTGTCTGATGTTCAAGATAGCTATGACTTTGTGATATCGAATCCGCCATTTCATCAAGGGGTAAAAACGCATTATGCTGCAACAGAGCAGTTTTTATCCGAGATAAAACAAAATTTATCCAGTAAAGGAAGCATTACTATTGTCGCGAATAGTTTTTTAAAATACCTACCGATCATGGAGAAGGCCATTGGCAACACAAAAACCATCGTCATTAAAAAAGGTTTTGCTATTTATCAATGCTATTTAAACACCCGAAAATAAAAATAACTAAGACAAAATGATTGTTGAAAGCAATAAGGTTTTCTACAATCATCTTATAGTCATAATTAATGAGTACAGTATTGCATGCCAATAACCCAACCTGTTTGGTCTATTCGTCGGATTTGCCTAATATCAATGATCGGCGCTATCTCATTGTTATCTATTTTGAGTATTTCAGTAATAACGCTGCAATTTAATAAAAGTTACAACGCCAATTCCGTTTCGCAAATTAAACATTGGGCCGATGTTTTAGCCGAAGAAAGTTTAATTTATGTTATTAATGTTGAACGACAAGCTTTACTTGATAATTTTTCATTGCCTTCACACATCCCTAATTTAAATTATGTTCATATATATCGAACGGGGAAGAATGATGAAAAACCAACGCTTTTTTATAGCTACAAGCGAAACCAACAGCGTACAGCTATTTCAGAAAAATCTAACAGCATAAACAGTTTACAAATACCTAAGTTTTCTGAAGCATATTTAGAATATATGCAGCCGATTAAAGTAGAAGGAAAAATTATTGGTTATATCTATTTGCAAAGTAGCAACGAGAGTATCACCCAGATCACAGATCAATTATTAATCATTAGTTTTATTGTGTTATTTATTGTTTGCTTGATCGCCATCTTTATCGCTCTTAAGCTTGAAAATTATATTAGTACTCCTTTCTATACTTTAGCGAATACAGTTCAAACAGCAGCTCGACAAAGAAATTTTTCTCAACAATGCCAAACTATGCCATACCGAGAAGCAGATATTTTGGCGCGTAATATTAATATTCTTTTTGCTCGAATGGAAAAACGTATAGCGCAATTAGACTCAGCAGAACAGCAAAGTTTAGAACACTCACAAGAGCTAGAAAATAAAATAAATAAACGTACCGAAGCATTAAAAGAATCTAACCAAGAGTTACTGTCTACTTTGGAAAAGCTGCATCAATTTCAAAGTCAGCTGGTTGAAAGTGAAAAAATGGCCTCACTTGGTGATATGGTTGCAGGTGTTGCACATGAGGTAAACACACCTATCGGTTTAGGAGTAACCGCTTCAACCCTTCTCGCGGATAGGTTAGATGATATTAAAGCCGCTTTTGAAAACAAAACGTTAAAATCTAGCCAATTAAAGAAATTTTTACATGATGGTTGCGAGAATATTGCCATTATTTACCGAAACCTTAATCGTGCTGCAGATCTTATTTCTAGCTTTAAAAAAGTGGCGGTAGACCAGTCAAGTGAAGACATACGTACTTTCGATGTTAAAGAACTTTTAAGAGAGGTTATACTAACGTTAAGACCTCAATTACATAGTTTACCTTACACAATTGATATTGATTGCCCTGACAACTTATCGATAAATAGTAAACCTGGACCTATTAATCAAATATTGATTAATTTGATCATGAACTCTGTTATTCATGGTTTTGAAGGACAAGATCATGGACGTATTTCTATCACGGTAATGTCGTTGAGTAATCAACTAAATATTCTTTTTAAGGATGATGGCATTGGGGTGAATGAATCTATCAAGCATAAAGTTTTCGAACCCTTTACGACTACAAAACGCGGAGAAGGAGGCAGTGGTTTAGGTATGCACTTAGTTTATAACTTAGTTACCCAAGCACTGGGTGGTTCCATCGTATTAAATAGTGAATTAGGTGAAGGTGTTAGCATCGAGATTAACTTCCCCATTAACTAGTGCTAAATACTATTGTACTAGGTGCTAATTATTAATATTACAAAGGGCTATTAAGTTAGCTTTATTTATATCTAACATTATGACTGTTGAGTACACTAAACATATTTGACGATAAAAAACAGTTAATTGTTATGCATTGATTGTTTTTTAACATTAGCTTCTATAACATTAGCTTCTACAACATTAGCCGATATTTTGTTGCTTTGCGGTGTGCAAGGTTGGAATATAAAGCACTCTAAAACTAATCAGAATACTCGTTTAATCTGACAAAACTGGACAATGAACATGCAAAAACCTCACATATTAATCGTAGAAGACGAAGACGTTACACGCTTTAATCTACGAAATCTATTTGAAGCTGAAGGCTATAAAGTGGCTGAAGCAATAGACGGTGATAGCATGGAGCGCGAACTGCAAAACAACGTTATTAATTTAGTGATATTAGATATTAATTTGCCAGGAAAGAACGGCCTTTTACTCGCTCGAGAATTAACGCGTAATAAAGACTTAGGTTTAATTTTTCTAACGGGTCGCGACAGTGATATTGATAAAGTTTTAGGCCTAGAAATAGGTGCTGATGATTATTTAACTAAGCCCTTTAATCCACGTGAGCTAACGATTAGAGCACGAAATATATTAAATAGAATATCGTCAAGCAATGCTGAAAATACAGGGGTCATTGTAAGTTTTAATCAATGGTCTCTTGATGGCAACTCACGAAAAATGACCACTCCAGATAATAGAGTAATCTCGATTCCACGCGGCGAATATAGAGCCCTTAGCTTGCTAATAGCTAATGCAGGAAAAATTGTTACTCGTCAGCAATTAATTAAAGAAATGACCGGTAGAGATTTACGTGAAAATGACAGAACTGTTGATGTTACCATTCGTCGTCTTCGTAAACATTTTGAATCAGTTGAGAGTTCACCTGAATTAATCAACACAATCCACGGCGAAGGATATCGCTTTATAGGCCAGGTTGACTAACCTGCTTTTAAGCAGAGTATTTATATACTCTGCTTCAGCTAAAGCTCATTTAACGCTAAAGATTTCTAAAGGCCCAGCATATAGCTTTGCAATGTTATAATTGACGTTATAATTGACGTTGTATTAAACGCCTTATATTCCATATTTTATTTCTGTATTTACATTACGTATTCATTCAACTCGAACTCTTTCTATTAACCATTGTTGAAATACAACGATAGCTTCTTGGTTCAGCTCTGTTAATGTTTGTACCTGTTTAGTTTTAGTTTCCCTATCTTCGCATGATTTTTCTAGCTCGATAAGCTTCTGATGCACCTGACTTAACCCTGCACTGGCAGCTGAGCCTTTCATTTTATGACAGTGGGATTGCCAAGCCTTTTGGTCGCCATTAGCACCAGCATCTTTAATCGCCAATAAGTACACTTTAGATTGCCCAATATATAAATCCAACATTTGCTGAATAACGCTAATATCTAAAGCTTCTAAGTAACCATCAATCAATGTTAGATCTAAGTGATGCGTTGCTGACATGCAATCTCCTTTACGACAGTACTTTTTATGTCGTTTTTAATTTTTACTGAAAACAAAAATTTCAGTAGTCCTAGCTTAAATTAGGCCCCACTTTATAGCAGATATCAAATACAACTACCATATTCTAGAACGATATCAACCTAGCCATTACAAACATTGCTTTTAATAGGTATATCGTTCAAAATAGCCGCCCTTTTAGGGTCACTGCATTATATTCCACTTTTTCAAAATATTTGTGGAAACTATCGCTCTTCTTACGATACTAATGCCGATTATAATTTTACTGAGTACTGAAGTTACCATAGATAGCCCTTTACTTAGTGCACAGCGAACAGCGGAGTCAAAATGCCAACATTAATGCCTGATATAGCAAATCACACCACAGCACAAACTGAGGGGACTTTGGATTGGGTCGGCATGAGTAATATCGAAATGCCCATCATGGTTGCCTCTAAAGGCCAATCAGAACGTATGGTTTCAGCCCATGTAGATGCGTTTGTAAACCTTAAAGAGCCGAAAGCCAAAGGCATTCATATGTCGCGCTTGTATTTACTTATTGATGAGTTATCAACTTCAGGTGTTTTAAACCATCAAAGTTTAGTAACTTTATTAGATGGCTTTATCAGTAGTCATGAAGAGCTTAGCGATAATGCCAAAGTTAAATTTAATTTTGATTATCATCTGCGCCGTAAATCTTTAATCAGTGGCAAACAAGGTTGGAAAGCCTACCCTGTAACTATCACGGGTCTTTTAAATAAAGGCAATCTTGATATTGAGCTTTCAGTTGATGTTCCATATTCTTCAACTTGTCCTTGTTCTGCAGCACTAGCTCGCCAGTTGATTCAACAAGCCTTTAAAGAAAAATTTGTTGACCAACCTGATGTTGATTTAGCCGCGGTTCACGAGTGGCTCGGTACTACTGAAGGTATTGTGGCGACACCACATAGCCAACGATCGGTTGCTGAAGTTAAAGTTAAACTTAACAGTTCAACAACAGAATTCCCAATTACTGATATTGTCGATTTAATTGAAAACTCACTTAAAACGCCAGTACAAGCAGCAGTAAAGCGTGAAGATGAGCAAGAGTTTGCTCGCTTAAATGGTCAAAACTTGATGTTTTGTGAAGATGCAGCTCGTCGTTTGCAATACACCATGAATGCTACTGATCAGTTTGACGACTTTTGGCTACGTATTAATCATTTAGAGTCATTGCATGCACACGATGCCGTTAGTGTTACTACTAAAGGCGTAGCAAACGGCTACCAACCTTAGTTAAATCATTCATTGCATATAAAAAACCAGCTACTTCAAAATAGCTGGTTTTTTTATCCCCAACATAAATAACAATAGCCTTAAATCATTAATTATCTTGTTTCCCCACCACTACAGACTCCTCGTAAATAAATACAGCGAATCAAACACCCTAAACCTTATGTAAACTAGCCATTGTTATTTTACAAAAGGCACGTTTTCAACTTTACTTGGTATGCCAAACAAAAATTTTGACATGTTTTTAGGTTTTTTTAACGATTTACTGTTCAATCAGCCAAAGAAAAAGTAACTATACAGCCAAAATAAAGACATTAAAGCCATCCATAGCGACTTATAACGGTGAATAAATAGTGAATATAAAATATTATAAGTATTCTGACTTTTACAATCTTTTTATGTAATAAAATTACACGTTCAGTTTTTAATACGGGAGAAAACAACTTTTACAGCCAACAAAGTACTAATAAAGTCTTATATTTTTGCTCAATGTGAATAAAAATGTAAAATAATTACGAGCATTTACTCTATTCAGATTGACGTTGGGGTATTAAATGTTTAATGTAAGGGGTTCCTCGGTACGAATTCGGGACTATTTATGCACTTTAAGTATAATTTTATTCCATTCTAATTAAACCAAACTGCCGAGGCCTTTTAGGAGAAGATAAATATAATGCAACTTTACGATCATACATATCAAAAAGACAATTGTGGCTTTGGTCTTATTGCCCATCAACATGGCGAAACAAGTCATAAGCTCGTAAAGACGGCCATTCAAGCCCTAGACCGTATGCAACATCGTGGCGGTATCGCTGCTGATGGTAAAACTGGTGACGGTTGTGGTTTGTTAATGCAAAAGCCTGACAGCTTTTTTCGCGCTGTTGCAGAAGAAAATAATTGGCAATTAGGTAAAAAATACGCCGTCGGCATGATTTTTCTTAATCCCGATCCGATTTTAGCTAATGCCAGTAAAAAAATTCTAGAAGAAGAGTTAGAAAATGAAACTCTTTCATTAATAGGTTGGAGAGAAGTCCCTACCGATACCACCACTTTAGGTGAAATTGCTAAAGGCAATTTACCGGCTATAGAACAAATTTTTGTTAATGCGCCGTCAGGTTGGCGTAATCGCGATCTTGAGCGTCGACTATATATGGCAAGACGACGTGCCGAAAAACGCATCAGTGATGAACGTTTTTACGTTGCAAGCTTATCGTGCTTAGTTACTATATATAAAGGTTTAATGATGCCGGTAGATTTACCGAATTTTTATTTAGACCTTGCTGATATTCGTATGCAAACAGCAATCTGCTTATTTCATCAGCGCTTTTCAACCAATACCTCTCCAGAGTGGCACTTAGCACAACCTTTCCGCTATTTAGCTCACAATGGTGAAATTAATACCATTAAAGGTAATCGCCAGTGGAGTAGAGCAAGAACCCACGGTTTTAAATCACCTTTACTGCCTGATTTACAAGACGCAGCTCCATTTGTTAATGAAAGTGGCTCAGACTCTTCATCATTAGATAACATGCTTGAGCTATTCATGGCAGGCGGCATGGACCTTTATCGCGGCATGCGACTATTAATGCCACCGGCTTGGCAAAGTAATCCATTAATGGATGATGATTTAAAAGCTTTTTATGAATTTAACTCTATGCATATGGAGCCATGGGATGGTCCCGCTGGTGTTGTTGTAACCAATGGTCGCCATGTTGCCTGTAACCTAGATCGAAATGGCCTAAGACCAGCACGCTATGTAATTACCCGAGATGGTTTTATCACATTAGCCTCTGAAGTGGGTATTTGGGATTACGGCGAAGATGAAGTTGTTGAGAAAGGCCGCGTAGGCCCAGGTGAAATGCTTGCTATTGATACTTACACTGGCAAAATTTTCAATTCTAACGCTATCGACAATGAACTTAAAGTTCGCCATCCATATCGAGAGTGGTTAGATAATAATATTCGTCGTTTAGTCCCTTTTGACAAACTAGACGCGCGCTTAATTGGTCAACGAATCTTTACTGACCAAGAAATTGCTCAATACCACAAAATGTTCAACTACAGTTATGAAGAGATTCATCAAGTAGTAAAAACATTAGCCGAAAATGGTCAAGAAGCTACGGGTTCAATGGGTGATGACACGCCAATGGCGGTCCTATCAAGCCAACCGCGTTCACTTTATGACTATTTCCGTCAGCAGTTTGCCCAAGTAACCAATCCACCGATTGATCCATTGCGCGAACGCTACGTTATGTCGCTTGGTACTTGTATCGGCCGTGAACATAATGTTTTTAATGAAACAACGGGGCATGCAGATCGTATTTTATTTGCGACGCCAGTATTAATGTACACCGGCTTAAAGCAATTACGTGAGCTAGACCCTGAGCATTACCGTTCAGATACCTTAGCCTTAAATTATGATCAATCCGAAGGTTTAGAAGCAGCTGTTATTCGTTTATGTGATGAAGCAGAAGTATTAGTTAGAGACAAAAACACAGTTATCTTAGTGTTGTCAGATCGCGATATACAAAAAGGCATGTTACCTATGCCTGCTGCTATGGCTGTTGGCGCTGTACAAAAACGTTTAGTTGAAAAGCAATTGCGCTGTGACTCTAACATTATTGTTGAAACAGCTTCGGTTCGTGACTCGCATCAGTTTGCCGTACTATTCGGTTTAGGTGCGACAGCCGTTTATCCATACTTAGCTTTTGAAACTATTGAGCAACTGGTTGAAGACAAACAAATTAACCTAACGGCTCGTGAGGCTGTAGTTAATTACCGTGAAGGTATTAATAAAGGCCTATTGAAAATATTATCTAAAATGGGTATTTCCACTATAGCCAGTTACCGTTGTGCGGGTTTATTTGAAATTATCGGCCTAAATAGCAATATCATGGAACTTTGTTTCCCTGATTTACCAAGTCGTATTCAAGGTGCTGATTTTTCAGATATAGAACAAGACAGCATTAACCTTGCTCGAAAAGCCTTTATGCCTCATCAAAAAATGAGCCATGGTGGTCTACTTAAATATGTTCATGGCGGTGAGTACCATGCTTACAACCCTGATGTAGTTAGTACGCTACAGGCTGCTGTTCGCAGTGGAGATTATAGTGATTACAGAATTTTTGCTGATCATGTAAATAATCGTCCTGCGGCTGCCTTACGAGATTTATTAGCCTTAAAAGATGACCAAACACCTATTGATATCTCAGCAGTTGAAGCAGATACCGAATTATTTAAACGTTTCGATAGTGCCGCAATGTCAATTGGCGCATTAAGCCCTGAAGCTCATGAAGCCCTAGCTATTGCAATGAACCGTCTTGGCGGTTATTCAAACTCTGGTGAAGGTGGAGAAGACGAGCGTCGCTTTGGTACTGTTAAAAACTCTCGTATCAAGCAAATAGCTTCTGGCCGCTTTGGTGTTACTCCGCATTACTTAGTTAATGCTGACGTTTTACAAATCAAAGTTGCACAGGGTGCTAAGCCGGGTGAAGGTGGTCAATTACCAGGTGATAAAGTAACACCGTTAATTGCAAAATTACGTTTTTCAGTGCCGGGGGTAACCTTAATATCTCCACCACCACATCACGATATATATTCGATTGAAGATTTAGCTCAGCTAATTTTTGATTTAAAACAAGTTAATCCAAGAGCCGTTATTTCGGTCAAACTTGTCTCTGGTCCTGGTGTTGGTACTATTGCCTCAGGTGTGGCGAAAGCCTACGCTGACTTTATTACTATTTCAGGCTACGACGGCGGCACAGGTGCGAGTCCATTAACCTCAGTAAAATATGCCGGTTGCCCATGGGAACTTGGTTTAGCTGAAGCACACCAGTCACTGGTCACTAATGGTTTACGTCACAAAGTGCGTTTGCAAGTTGATGGCGGATTAAAAACCGGTATCGATATTGTAAAAGCCGCTATTTTAGGCGCCGAAAGCTTCGGCTTTGGTACAGCACCTATGGTGACACTAGGTTGTAAGTTCCTTCGTATTTGTCATTTAAATAACTGCGCTACAGGTGTGGCAACTCAAGATGAAGTGCTAAGAGAGCAATTCTTTAAAGGTTTACCTGACCAAGTAATGAATTATTTTAAATTTATTGCTCAAGATGTACGTGAAATCTTGGCAAGTTTAGGTGTAGAAAGCCTAACAGCGATCATTGGCCGCACAGACTTACTTGTGCCTTTAGCCGGGATCACCGCCAAGCAACAAAAACTAGATTTACGCCCTATTATCGCGCCAGTTGTTGCTGGTGAAGATACGGCATTACACCAAACAAGTACCAATGAACCGTTCGATAAAGGTGAGTTAAACCAACGTTTACTTTCACTAGCTTCTGACGCAATTGCACACAGTAATGGCGGTGAATATCGATTAACGATACAAAATACTGACCGTTCTGTTGGTGCTTCATTATCTGGTGAAATTGCCCGTCAACATGGCGACCAAGGTATGGCAGCAAACCCAATTAAAATATTTTTAAATGGTACTGCAGGTCAAAGCTTTGGCGTATGGAATGCAGGTGGTTTAGAAATGACACTAACTGGCGATGCCAACGACTATGTAGGTAAAGGCATGGCTGGTGGTAAACTAACGATTAAACCACCAAAAGGCGTAGAATATTTAAGTCACAAAACCATGATTATGGGCAATACCTGTTTATACGGCGCAACCGGCGGTAAATTATTTGGCTGTGGTCGTGCAGGTGAACGTTTTGCAGTAAGAAACTCGGGTTGTCATGCGGTTATAGAAGGTACTGGCGATCATGCTTGTGAATACATGACCGGTGGTATAGTGGCTATTTTAGGCCAAGTTGGGGTTAACTTTGGTGCAGGTATGACTGGCGGATTCGCTTATGTTCTAGACGAACAAAACGATTTAGCTACGCGCCTTAACAACGAATCAATTGAAATGTTAGAGATAGATGAACTCAATATCCATCAAGAACATTTACGTGGCATTATCAACCAACACTTCGATGAAACAGGTAGCTTAAGAGCAGAAGAAATTTTAGCAAATTTTGACTCGTATGCACCACAGTTTAAGTTGATTAAGCCTAAGGCCGTTGATGTTAAAACCCTATTGGGTCATCGTAGCCGTTCATCTGCAGAACTTCGTGTTCAAGCACAATAATAAGAACACGATTGGAGAAGCTTTTTAATGAGTAAAAATATTTATCAATTTATCGACGTCAAACGCATCGACCCGCCTAAAAAAGCGATAGAACAGCGTAAGATTAATTTTGTCGAAATCTACCAACCTTTGAGTGAAGATCAAAGCGCTGGGCAAGCCGACCGCTGTTTAGATTGTGGTAACCCGTATTGTGAATGGAAGTGTCCTGTACATAACTATATTCCACAATGGTTAGAGCTAGTAACTGACGGTAAAATAATGGAAGCAGCTGATCTGTGCCATGAAACCAACAGCTTACCTGAAATGTGTGGACGTGTTTGTCCACAAGACAGGCTTTGTGAATCAGCTTGTACTCTCAATGACGATTTTGGTGCGGTAACTATCGGTAATATTGAAAAGTACATCACCGATACCGCTATCGCTCAAGGCTGGAAACCTGATTTATCCCAGGTTATTGCCACTGGAAAACGTGTGGCTATTATAGGCGCAGGACCTGCTGGTATCGCCTGTGCTGACGTATTAACAAGAAATGGTGTAGAAGCCGTAGTATTTGATAAACACGCTCAAATTGGTGGTTTGCTTACTTTTGGTATCCCATCTTTTAAATTAGAAAAAGACGTAATTCAAACCCGCAGAGAAATACTTGAAGGTATGGGCATTGAATTTCGCCTCAATACTAATGTAGGCGTCGATATCAGCTTTGCCGATATCAGTAATGAATTCGACGCTGTATTTTTAGCCTTGGGTACTTACACTGACATGACAGGCGGTTTCGAAAATGAATCTGCACCTGGTGTTTATAACGCGTTAGACTTTCTAATTGCCAATACTCAGAAACTGATGAAACTTTCTCAAGAAGATGGCAATGCAAATGCCAAACCTTACGTGAATTTTTCAGGTAAAAAAGTGGTAGTACTTGGTGGTGGTGACACCGCAATGGATTGTGTACGAAGCTCTATTCGCCAAGGTGCTACTGAAGTAACTTGTGCATACCGACGTGATCAAGCCAACATGCCGGGTTCACCACGTGAAGTGCAAAATGCTAAAGAAGAAGGTGTAGATTTTCAATTTAACATTCAACCTATTGATATTGCGGTAGATGACAATGGTAATGCATGTGGTGTTAAATTTATTAAAACACAATTAGGTGCGCCAGATGCTAAAGGTCGACGTAACCCTGAAGCGATTGAAGGCTCTGAGTTCGTCATGCCTGCTGATGCCGTGGTTATTGCTTTTGGCTTTATGCCAAGCCCACCACAGTGGATGAAAGATGCCGGAGTTGAAGTTGACGTTAGAGGCCGTGTAATTGCTGCCGATAACACTAACTTTGCTTTACAAACCAGTAAAGAAAATATCTTTGCTGGCGGTGATATGGTACTCGGTTCAGATTTAGTTGTTACAGCGATTGATCAAGGCCGCAAAGCCGCTATCGGCATACTAGACTTTGTGATGACACCACAAGAAAAAGAAGCATAAAACCTTTGTTATAGTTCACTTTAAAGTGTGGTTCATACTACATTTTAAAGTGACTTTTCTTAAAATACCTCTACAAGTTCACCCTAACATTTACTCAACAAAACCTTGTTTAATTTAAACTAGCATCGGTTAAATCACTATTACATAATTTATTTCGACCCGCCTTCTTCGCCTGATACAACTGCTTATCAGCTAAGCGGATCCAATCATCAATATCCGAAGAAAACTTAGCTTTAGCCGTTAAACTACCAATTGAGATGGTCATGTTTACAAAGTGGTGAGAGTTATGTGGAAAGTTATGTTGTGCTATCTCTTCTCGAAATTCTTCGAGCATTTGTAAGACACTTTTATTATCATCCGATTGTGCAACAATAATAAATTCTTCTCCGCCAAAACGAGCAACAATATCACTGCGACGATCGAATTTACGTTGCATAACATCACTAATGTACGTTAAGCAGTTATCACCTATTAAATGTCCATATTCATCATTTAAGTTTTTAAAATGGTCAAGATCTAGCATGGCGACCATCATACAAGCATTATTTCGCGACAGTATCGCCTGTAGTTCACTAAATTTATTTTCGAGATAGCGACGATTGTACAAACCCGTTAAGCTATCTTTGTTCGCTAATTCTTTCAGAGCCATATTGGCTTTATTTAGTGCGGTGGTCCGTTGGTTTACTTTTTCCTCTAAAATAAATTGTTGTTTAAGTAAATGCTCTTTAGATTTTTGCAATTCTGTATATAAAGTTAAAAACTCACTCGGTGCAGCATATGGAATAGTTTTATAGCCTTGTTTACCGTCGCCATGGGCAAGCTCTTTTAAAACGAAAGCTAATGGCTTATTTAAGGTATTAGCAAATTGATTGGCTAATAAAATGACTAAAATAAAAATTAAAAATAATGATAAAAAAATGGTCAAATATTGTTGCTCGATTAACTTCAATATTTGTCTATGCTCTATGAGGACGAATATTTTCCAACCATTTTTCAATGTTATTTGGCGATATAAATAGCGTTTTTTAGTGAAATTGTTCGATTCAATGATGATTAAGTTGTGTGCAATGTCAGCCTCATCAAAAGAAAAATTAAACTTTGCTAACTTAGTTTTCGCTAAATTGTTTTCGGCGTATATCACGTTATCATTTTCATCAGTTAACACCACATCGATTTCACGATCATTGGCTGAGTAACTGTTAATATTTTCGAACAAGTTAAGGTTTAAAGAGCCTTCCACAATCCCTATTGGCTGATCTACACCGTTAGCATAAATGGGCGCGCTAATCGCAACGATAGGATCAGAGCCAAACGACCTACCGAGAAACGCAGGCGAAATATAAACAGATTGATTAAAAAATGCTTCAGTAAAGTAAGAGCGATCTGCAACACTGGCACCACCTTTAGGTAAAGCATCCAGTAAACTTAAGGGTGAAGTAGCCACTATATTAGCTTCTCGATTAGTAACCAACATAGTAATAAAACCAGGGTACAATTGATGCATCTTCACTAAATTATCATTAAATAAACTTGGTTCTATTGCAGACAGTTCATTAGCAACTATCTTAACTGCATTTTTATGTTCATCGACGTAATTTTCTACAATGCGCCCCAAATATTGACTACTAATATCAAGCTTATCTTCAATTTGCTGCTGTTGAATATCATTTAAGTTCCGGCTTAAAAATAAACACACACCAATAACAAAAAACGCAGACATAACCCATAAAATATAATGCAGATATTGCTTCAGATTTTTCTTTAATTGTGGCTGTTGTGATTTTACCCAGCAATTCAATTTATCACTGAATACAAAAATTAAGATAACACCTAAAGTAGTATAAAAAACGGCATTAATACTTTGTTTAAATAGAGAAAAAAACAAGTACTCTTGGGACTCAGTTGTATTAAACAAGATCAATGCAGCAGTCAGCGGCATACCAATAATCAACCAATACAAAAAATCAGCTGTTGGTAAATACCAACCTCTTCCTCGCATATAGGAAACAAAAAGCGCTTCAAAACCGAAGGTTAAAAAGCCAAAAGGGTGACCCCAAATAATTAATAGTGGTGCGACACAAATTAGTGCACAGAGCAAAGTTAAAGCAGGTCGAAGGTAGGCCGCGGCAAAAATAAACGCTAAATTACCAATCACTAGAGAAACACTGTAAGCAAGCTCTACCGGGTAACTGTTTAGTAGTGCGCCGAATAAACCTAAACCCAAGGCTAATAGAATCGAGCGAAATTGTGGAGACTTTGCTTCAACAACTTCTTCTTCGAGCTTTAATGCAACCTTAATTGGCGCAATCGTCATAGGTAATGTACCACTTCAATCATTATTAACTTACTAAAGTATTAACATGCGTAATTCAGGCAGGCTATCCATACAGTAAAGTCCTTTATAAGTAAGTATCAAAGATTACTTTTAGGCTGAAATTTATTATATCGATTGTTTATAGTGCATTAAATACAAAAGCCCTGTCAATATTATTGCAGGGCTTGGAAGAAAATTAACTTAACTATATTAAATAATTAAGTCATATCGGCAAAGGGGTTTGTTGCAGGCAACACTATCTTATTTGCAAAACCGCTAACACTAATGTCTTCATCGGTAATGTTAACGTCATCATCCATTAACGTACCATCACCAAAACGGTAAATAATTTGAAAGTCACCATTATCTGCCAGTGTTTGATATTTAATTCTGGCTTGCTCTACAATTTCGGCTTTAGCTTGGTAACTTGCTATTGCTTCACTGCCATGGCGCTTTTCCATCATTGCTAGAGTAACTGCTGGCGAAAACAAAGTTGCAGTTGCATTATTTCCTCCAAAACCTTTAGAGTTAATAAAAGCTATATCCATATTGTCACAGTACCAATGCTCGGTAGCAATATTTAAACGCTCGTTATAAACATCATCGGCTACTTTATCAATAGTAGTAATACCTGGCATAATGTTATGTGCAAATACACCTAAAGCCATCGCGACTTGATCGCCACTAGCGGGCCCAATAGTATGACCAACAAACGCTTTCGGAGCGGCTACAGGCCAATTGCTAATATCGAAACTTTTTGCGACACGATCATAGATTAATGACTCAGTAACGCGGTTTTGAGGTGTACTTGAACCGTGAGCCAATATAAAACTACGCTGTTGCACTGACTCAGCACCCAAAATAGACTTAGCCAACGCTACTGACTTCGCCATAGTAATATAATTACCAGGTCCAGGTGCTGTAATTGACTTTTTAATGCCATCAGCATTAGTGAACACATCAGCTACTGAGCCTAAAACATTGGCGCCAAGTTCAAGTGCTAACGCATCATCCATCAGCACAATAAACTGTGCTGCTTCACCGATAGTAAAGCCACAATTATTGCCAAATGGACGACTGGTACGGCGATGATCAGCAACACCATTACCATCAATTTTTTTCAAGCCTTCTTCATTTGCAAGCGCACTCATGTTGCCGAAACCTTCAACAACTTCAGGAGTTACAGCACAATCATTACTGCCAACAATGGCTAAGCGAATACGACCAGCTTGAATATCTTGTACTGCCGCTTTTAAGTTATAGAGAAAAGTTGCACATGCCCCGGTAGAGGTGAATGTGGTGCCGACACTGCCTGTTACATAGGCATTAATAAAATCTGTCGACATCGTATTCAAGCCAAGTGCTAAGTTTTTTGTTGATACACGCTCACCTTGTTGACGGCTTTGCATCATGCCACCAAAACCTTCTGCTTGGGTTTGTCCAAATACTGAGGCAGAGTAAGTGCCAATTTCATCAGGGCTAATTCTGTCTACAATCTCATTCCAACTGTAACCTGTTGAATGAATTGCATCAGCGGCGCCAAAAATAGTGGCTTGTAAACCGCGTGGCTGATATCGACTGTTATATAAACTTGCGGGTTTAAAACCAGTAGGAAACTGTCCCGCAGCTTTTATTGGGTTATCGCGGGTTGAATCATGTTTAACTTCAATTTCACCGGCTATTTCTACACGAACACGTTTATCTTCTAATTCAGTTATTTTCCATGAACGCGGCAATGGGCTCGGTAAGTCACGAGCGCGAGTTTCAAAACTAATACCATTTTCGCCAGTATCCATAGTCAGCTTTTGCTGCCATGGTGTCGCATCAGGATTAAAGTGCTCATTTTCAATCTTACGGATTAACGTGCCAGCTAAAATTTCTTCGCCAAAACGTTGTTCAACGTCAGACTTATCAACAACATTACCTTCGGCGTCAACTAAACTGCCATCTTGGCTAGTTAATAAGTTCATTAAAGTAGCCAAGCCAACAAATGTTTCTTGGCGTGCTTCAGCATTTAATTTATCAATTACTATACGGCGAAAGCCTTGATGAAATGATGTACGACCAGCAGCATTAATGCCACCCATGCCAACTATAATCGGTAACGCAGTCATGAAAAAATCTCTTTAAAATTAACACTCAATATATATGTCGCTATTGTAAGAGGTAACTCAAAATAATAATGTGCACAAACAGCCATAAAACATGTCAAAATAGCCAAATAAGACTGAATTGGTAATTTAAGCAATGAAAGTAAACGTAAAACGCAACAAACAAAAAACGATTAACATTGCATTATTAGTGTATGACCATATGCTAACAACCAGCGTCAGCCTACCTGTAGAAATGTTACGGGCAGGTGAGGCCGTAGCTTTACAAGAAAATCGTCATGCTCCTCGGTTATCAATTCAAATGGTGGCTGAGTCGATAAAGCCGATATCCACACGCGCTTTAATTAAATTAATGCCAGATACTGACATTGCGCATGCTCAACGACCTGACTTTGCCTTTATTCCTAGCTTATGGCGTAACCCTCGACCCACAATCGCTAAACAGCCAAAAATGCTGAAATGGTTAAGTTCAATTTGGGCCGAAGGCTCTACATTAATAGGCGGTGGCACAGGTGTTTGCCTCATGGCTGAAGCCGGTATTTTAGATTATCATCCAGCAACAACTCATTGGCATTATGTTGAGCAATTTAAACGTGATTATCCAAAAGTAGATCTAAAGCCTGACTTTTTTATCACCCAGTCTGAACGAACCTATTGTGCTGCCAGTGTTAATGCCTTAGCTGATATTGTTGTGCATATTATTTTTCAAATATATGGCCAAAATGCCGCACAGCAAGTAGAGCGCAATTTTTCTCATGAAATTAGAAAACCTTACGAAGAACAACGATATTTAGAAGGAGAGGTTGATCGCCACCCCGACGAATTAATCAGTCAAATTCAATTTTGGCTCAAAACCAATTTAAACTCTGAATTAACGTTAAATGATATTGCTCAACAATTTGGCATTAGTCAGCGATCATTTACCCGCAGATTCAAACTTGCTACCGGTATTAATGCTACGCAATATTGGCAAAAACTAAAAATACAAACAGCGAAAGAGCTATTAGCGGCAAGTAATTTATCGATTCAAGAAGTGGCATTTCAAGTGGGGTATCAAGACCAAGCAAACTTCACACGGCTTTTTAAAAAAATGTTAAGCATAACGCCAAAAGCTTACCGTGCTATGGTGAGAAAAAAATTATTTAGTCATGATTAATGATTAATTTATACAAGTTTATTTTCAAGGTTTTGCACAAAATTCACTGTGTAAAAAGCTGATGAGTTTTACCACTGATGGATTTGCGATACTATAATAAATAGTTTGTGATTCACGACGTGTTTTCACTAAGTTATCTTGACGTAATCTCGCTAAATGCTGAGATAAACTTGATTGGCTCAGATCAACAAAGTTATTCAGTTCATTAACCGACATTTCTTTTTCACCTAAATGGCATAATAATAAAAGCCTATTTTTATTACTCATCGCCTTTAACAAGTCGGCTGCCTGTGCTGCACTCTCTCGCATTTCGGTTATATCAACTGCTGCTAACTCGGTCATTTATTACTCACTATTATTGATAGTAAAAAATTAATCTTCGTGCATAAAACAAACGAATATTTATTTCTAGTTGGATCTTACATTAGACACTGCTAATATAAAAGTATATTACATTTATCTAATATACCTTTATTTGTATTTATACTTAAAGGCTAGGAAGTATTTTGAATTATCAACGCGTATTAAACTTTGCTATCGCAAAGCCCAAAGTAATTTATAGCCTAATGTTACTTGTAACAATGCTGAGTTTGGCGATGTTACCAAAAATAGCTATCGATACTGACCCAGAAAATATGCTCAGCCAAGAAGCTCCTGCGCGCATATTCCACAATCAGATAAAAACTGACTTTTTAATGCGCGATATGATCGTCGTTGGCTTAGTCAGCGATAAGAACATTTTTAATCCGAACACCTTAAGTGTTGTTGAACAGTTAACTGACGAAATTCTGCAAATAGAGGGAGTTATCGCCCAAGATTTACTGTCATTAACCGTTGTAGACAATATACGCCAACTAACAAATGATCAGGGTGTTAATCAAGGTATTCAATTTGAATACCTGATGAAACAAGCCCCCACTACCGAAAAAGCCAGCCAAGTTATTCAACAAGCAGTAAAACGCTTACCTATGTTAAATAACACCTTAGTTTCGGGCGACGATAAAGCTATCGCAATTTATGTACCGATTATTGCCAAAGACCAAAGCTATGTTATTGCTGAAAAAATTCGAGCTTTAGCGGCGAAAATTTTAGCCGTATCACAAAGTGACCTAGCTTTTCATATTACAGGCTTACCGGTTGCCGAAGACCAATTTGGCTACGAAATGTTTGTACAAATGGGCGTTGCCGCGCCACTCGCTGGTTTAGCTATTTTTTTATTACTTTGGTTTTTCTTTCGAAATATCACACTGATTATTGCGCCGATGGTGGTTGCCATGGCAACAGTATTGATCATTATGGGCAGTTTAATTGGCTTTGGTTTTACCGTGCATATTATGTCGTCGATGATCGCTATATTTTTAATGCCAATAGCGGTGGTCGATTCCGTACATATTTTATCAGAATTTGCTGATCGCTTTAAAGACGGTGACGATGCCTCTAAAACCATTAAAAAGGTCATGGGGCATTTATATAAGCCCATGCTGTTTACCTCGATTACCTCTGCCGTTGGCTTTTATTCGTTAATGTTAACGCCTATTCCACCCGTTAAAGTATTTGGCGCCTTTATCGGTAGCGGCATACTATTGGCTTTTGTGTTAACCATTACTTATATCCCTGCTTATATTGCCCGCATGAAGCCTGAAACTTTAGCTAAGTTACAAAAGGCTATTCTATTAATGGAACAAAAAGGTCGGTTAGCTAACAGCTTAGAAAAACTGGGTGCGTTTTCGGTACAACGAACCAAGCTTATTTTAATCACTTTTATTGCCTTGTTTGCGCTTAGTGTAGTTGGAGTTAACCGTATTATTATTAACGATAATCCGGTTAATTGGTTCAAAGCTGATCATGAAATTCGCATTGCTGATAAAGTGCTTAATGAACATTTTGCAGGTACTTATGACGCATGGTTAGTGTTTAGCAATAACAACCCGCAACAAAAAGACGCACTGAAGCATTTTAATAACATACTTAATACGGCAAATAACGGTGTAACAAAAGCAGCTATTTCACAAACCTACAATCAATGGCTAACTAGCGATGCGAATGAAAGAAACAGTTTTTTCACGCAAGATTTATTAATCCAACTTGATGACTTTAGTTTTAATGCCAACGCCCAAGAGCAACCTTGGCTCGAACAGCTCTATAGTATCAGCGAGCAAGCCAATAACGCGCAAAAAATATTTACTGACCCTGCCATGCTTAATTGGTTGGCTAAGTTACAAACAGCTCTCGTGAATAACGGCGATGTCGGTAAAGTAAACAGCTTGACCGATATTATTAGCACAGTAAATCGTGAGCTTAATTCAGGCGAGACTAAAGACTTCAAAATTCCAAATAGCAGTAATGGTGTTGCACAAACCTTGTTGCAATTTCAGTCTTCACATCGTCCGCAAGATTTATGGCACTTTGTTAGCCCTGATTTTCAACGAACACTTTTATGGCTGCAAATGACTAGCGGTGACAATCAGCACATGGCAAACGTAGTAAGTTGGGTAGACAATTACATCAGTGAAAACCCACCACCTAGCAACGTTCAGCATCAATGGGCGGGTAAATCATATCTTAACGTTGTTTGGCAAGACGCAATGGTCAGCGGCATGATCGACAGCCTACTGTCGTCATTTGTTATTGTATTTATTATGATGATGCTGCTATTTAGATCGATTAAATATGGCATATTAGCGATGTTACCACTTACCTTTACCATTACCATGATCTACGGACTGGTTGGCTGGCTTGGCAAAGCGTATGACATGCCTATTGCGGTGTTATCGGCATTAACCTTAGGTTTATCAATTGATTTTGCAATACACTTTATTCAACGTGTGCGCGAACTTGAAACCGAAAAACAAAGCCTAAGCGCCGCATTGTCAGACATGTTTCAAGAGCCGAGCCGCGCGATTGCTCGCAATGCCATTGTCATTGCGATTGGTTTTACCCCACTTTTATTATCACCGCTTATGCCCTATATCACAGTCGGTTTTTTCTTAGCGAGCATCATGATTTTATCGGCATTAGTGACCTTGGTATTGCTACCCGCACTGCTAACACTGCTTGCCAAGCGCAGTGCTCTTAAAGCCGATAAAAAAATACAGCATTCATAAGGACAACATAATGACCATTACATTTACTAGGCAAATAATAAAAATTTTCAAACACAGTGGCAGAGTTGTGCTGACATTTAGCTTGTTTTTAACCAGTAGTACTTATCTTCATGCTGAAGAAGACGCTACGTTATCTAATGAAAATGCTACAAAAATCAAGGTTAACAACATAATCGACCAAGCAAACTTAGCTTCTTATTACGCTGGCGAAGATGGTAGCGCTGAAGCGCGCATGATTATTGTTGATGAAAACGGCAACCGCCAAATGCGACAATTCATTATTTTACGTAAAGATTTACAAGATCTGGGTGATCAAAATATATTGGTATTTTTTTCGCAACCCAGCAATGTCAAAGACACGGTGTTTAGAGTAGAAAAACAACTTAAAAGTGACGACAACCGTTGGTTATATTTACCGGCTCTGGATTTAGTAAAACGTATTTCTGCGGGTGATAAACGTACCTCTTTTGTCGGTTCACACTTTTACTATGAAGATGTTTCAGGCCGTAACCCTAATGAAGATAGCTTTACTTTAGTGAGTGAAGACAAAAACACTTACACCATTTCCGCCCTACCCAAAGATCAACAAAGTGTTGAATTTAGCAGTTATACCGTAAAAATTGATAAACAAAATTCTCTCCCCATAGAAACAATTTATTTTGATAAAAATAATCAAGCTATACGTAAGATGACCGTACTACAAGTACAAGATATTGACGGTATTGCCACCGTGATGAAATCACGTATTACTAATCTAAGTAATAGTAGCTATACCGAAATGCAATTTAGAAATGTGAAATATAACCTTGGCTTACCCGATAACATTTTCAGTGAACGCAGTATGCGTACACCACCAAAATCTTGGTTAGACTAATCGTTAACGTTTTATTAAAAAAGGTAAAAGTCATTAATAATTTAGCGATCGTTAAAGCCCTGCTGTTTAATATTGTTCTCTTAGCGGTTAGCACAAACGCGATTGCAAATAATGAGAGTAATGATGACTGGGCAGACGCTTGGGTTGAAGAGGCACCTGCTTCGCCATGGCAAGTCACAGGTTTTATTGAAGCAGCTTACGGACAGTTTCTACAAACTAATGTTACTAAAAACAACGCTTCGCTGAATGAACTTAAAGCAAGAGTAAATGTGGATTATAGTCATGAACTGTTCGATGCCAGTGTCAAGTTAGATAGCTACTACGATGGCGTATTAACGAAGACTATTTTTCAAACCCGAGAGCTGAGTTTGAGTGCTAGTCCATTTAGTTTTCTGGATATAAAAGCGGGTCGACAAGTATTAACTTGGGGCACAGGTGACTATCTATTTCTCAATGATTTATTTGCTAAAGATTGGCAGTCATTTTTTGCTGGTCGCGCAGATGAATACTTAAAAGCGCCATCAAATAGTATTAGAACTAACTGGTTTTATAACGCCGTAAACTTTACCTTAGTATGGACACCCGAGTTTATTCCCGACAACTATCTTAACGGCGAGCGTTTCTCGTTTTATTCGCCGCAAGCACAACAAATAGTGTCACCTGCTAACGATTTCTCCGTTGACAATACCTATAAAGCACAGTGGGCAGCTCGCTTAAATACTCGTATTAATGATATTGAAGTTTCACTTTATGGCTATCAAGGTTTTTGGCCAACACCTGAAGGAACAAAGCAATCTGCAAATAATACTATGCAAAGTCGAGCCTATTTTCCTGCTCTTAATACTTGGGGCGTCAGTGCAATAACCCCCTTTAAGGGCGGTATTTTGAATGTTGAATATGCCAGTTACAATAGCATTGAGGATAACCAAGGCACTAACAAAATGATCGCTAATGGTCAGCACAAATTCTTAATAGGATATGAACACGAACTAGCAAAAAACCTAACCGCTAATATGCAATATTACCTAGAGCGCACTAAGCATTATCAAGCACTAGTTAACAATAGCCAATTACCTGAACAACTTGTTGCTGAAAATCGTCACTTAGTCACCTTACGCTTAAGCTACCGCGCACTTAGGCAAACGCTTACTTACTCAATGTTTGCCTTTTACTCGCCTAGCGATAAAGATGGTTATCTTAAGCCTTCAGCAAATTATCAATACAATGATCAGTGGTTATTGAGTGCTGGCGCCAATATATTCTTTGGCGAAGATGAGTTTTCATTTTTTGGCCAACTCGAAAAAAACACCAATGCATGGTTACGAGCACGCTACCAATATTAAGCGCATTATCTAGCCTAACTAAAAGCCCCGTACTTATTGCGCGTAAACGATAAAACTGACTTATATGACGAGTTTGTAAATATAAAACTCAAATCAACCAACATGCCCGGCAACTTTTGTAATTAAGTCGTCAGTAAAAAGTAGCCCCAACTCACCATCAACAGCAACCAAGGTAAAGCCATTGCTACTTTTTGAGTGTTACTTAAATTTTGTTGGCCATGGTTATTTAACGATGTTGATTCACTTTTTTGCGCGTTAGCCTTCACGGCAACTGTTTTTTTACGCTGTTTGTCACGTTCGCGAGACTTTACCTTTTGTTGCTTCTTATACTCACTAATACCTTTTTCAATACCTTGAGCAATTAATTTAGTTTGCTCTTTAGTTTGTGATTTTTTTTGTGTGCCTTTGGCAATACGCATTGCTTCACTTTGTACTTCACTGGAAACTTTACTTGAAACTTGAGCTGTCAAAGCTGAACCTCTTAATCAATTTTAATGATTATATAATGCCATTAATCTTGCTAAACTATCAGCAATAGTTTTTATTACCACCCAATTTCCATAACATAGAGAACAGCATGAGCGATTTACTGAGCACCGCAAAAAACCAAATTACCCAAATGTTATCAATGCAAGATGCCATGAACTCACGCGTTAGCGAAACTTGGCGAGATAACAATTACGAATGGTATCGTGCCATTTGGGTTGAGTGTGCCGAAATGCTAGATCATCATGGTTGGAAATGGTGGAAACACCAAGAAATTGACGTTGCACAAGTGCAGTTAGAATTAGTCGATATTTTTCACTTTGGCTTAAGTTTACGTTTAATGTCTGGTGACTCAATAGAAAATATTACTCAAACTTTAGCCACTGAATTAACCCAAAATAGTGGTCAGCAAGACTTTAAAATTGCTTTAGAAAGCCTGGCCTCTGCAGCCGTGACTAACAAAGCATTTGACGCATTGGCACTAGCCGATTGTATGCGTTTAATGGCAATGGATTTAGATGAACTTTTCCGTCAATATGTTGGAAAAAACACGTTAAATTTCTTCCGTCAAGATCACGGTTATAAAGAAGGTAGCTATATTAAAATTTGGCACGGCGAAGAAGACAACGAAGTGCTAGCAAACTTGGTGACGACACTCGACACCACTGCTGACGACTTTCAACAGCAACTTTATAGCGAATTAAAAGCTAAGTATCCGAAATAATCAACAATAAACTTCGCATCTAAACCATTAAAATCAGTGAGTTAATAAATATTTTATCGAAAATGAATATTATTAACTCACTAACGTGTTCATAACATCATCTATGGCTCATTTTTTGCTTTATCAAGTTAACTAAGATAAACGTCAAGAAATTGAACTGCCGGAGATGTATATGGAACTTATTCTATTTGCCATGATCAGCCTAATTGTTATTGTTGGTATGCTTGCGAGCCGCTTAAACGATAATAGTTTTCCCTTTCCTTTCGATCGTAAAACTGCATTATTTACTCCCGCAGAAAAAAACTTTCAAAACCTTGTTGAGCAAGCTATGGGCTCAAAGTATCGAATTATTAACCGCGTTAAACTTGCTGATATTGTTAGTATTCGCAATGGCGTATCAAAGCGAGCCGGCCAAACCGCCTCGAATAATGCGCATAGTAAGTACTTAGACTTTGTTATTTGTGAGCGTGAAAGCATGAAAATGCTTGGCGTAATAGATTTAGTCGACACCCAAGGAAAAGGCTACAAAGTTAAGAAAGATTGGTTTGTAAGTGGCGCGCTTGAAGCCGCCGCTATTCCTCATATTCGCATTAAAGTAAAAGCTAATTACACCATTGATGAAATTCGTGCTTGTATTAACAGCCGTATGTTGGGTAATAAAACTGCTGCTCCACAAGTAAAAGGTAGAATTATTCCAGCGCCATTGGTTAAAGCACGACCTAGAGCAACAGGTGCATTATCACCAACGGCGGCTCATGCCATGTTATCAAAAGATACGCCAGCTATGCCAAGGCAGCTTTCAGCTAATCAAGTAGCAGCGCTGCCACACTAAAAAATTAAAATATAAAACAAAAAGCAGACATCTAAGTCTGCTTTTTTTGTTGATATGCAAAAGTCGCGCTATAATCCGCCCATAAACTATGGCGCAATGTGGTCGTCAAAATATAGATAGGATTAAAGTTAATGAAAGCAGGTATTATTGGCGCAATGGAACCTGAAGTTGCTATTTTAAAAGCAAAATTAGAAAATTGCCAAACATCTACACACGCTGGTTATACATTTTATCAGGGATTATTAAATGGCTCTGATGTAGTTATTGTTCAATCGGGCATTGGTAAAGTAGCCGCGGCATTAGCCACAGCGATTCTTATTGATAAGTTTCAACCTGATTATGTGGTTAATACTGGTTCGGCAGGTGGTTTTGAACAGTCGCTTAAAGTAGGCGATATTGTTATTAGCTCAGAAGTGCGTTATCACGATGTTGACGTAACAGCCTTTGGTTATGAAATAGGTCAATTACCGGCTAACCCGCCAGCCTATATTCCTCACCCAGAACTTGTAGCCGCAGCAAAAATTGGCATAAGCTCGCTTGAAAATGTACAAACGTTAGTCGGCCTAATTACCACTGGCGATACCTTTATGACCAAAGATGACGACATTGCAAAAGCCAGAGCCAACTTTCCCACTATGGCAGCAGTTGAAATGGAAGGTGCTGCCATTGCTCACACTTGTCATCAGTTCAACACACCTTTTGTGGTTATTCGTTCAATGTCAGATATTGCAGGTAAAGAATCGCCAACTTCATTTGAAGCTTATTTAGAAACAGCTTCAGTTAACTCGTCGACCTTAGTCACGAGTATGCTCGAAGCTCTGAAAGGAAAATCGTTAAACTAATGCAATATCTGAGTGATATATTAACCAGTCCATATTTGTATTCTTCTGCGTTCACGTTGTTATTGTTGCTCGCATTAAAAGCAATTATTGGTCATTTTATTACTCAGCAACCATTAGCTTTTTTCAGTTTCTATTGTCAGCGCCTCGCTGACAAGGTGAATAAATCCAGTAATAGTGCACGCCAACAAAACATTTCAGGCTTAATTGCCGTCCTTGTTACGTTAATCCCTATAATTGCCATTTTATGGTTATTTGAAATATTCATTGAAGTGCAATGGCTTTGGCATGCGTTTTTACTTTATTTTGCCTTAGGTAATTTTGGCTTAACTAAAGCGAATAAAGCTATTGCACGTGAATTAGTTGCTAATAATACCTACCAAGCTAAGCAAAAGGTGGCTCCGTTATTATTGCGCGACACCGAACAGCTATCGCCACTAGGTATCAGTAAAGCCTGCATTGAGATGCAAGTATTACGTAGCTCGCAATTGCTAGTTTGTGTTGGGTTTTACTTTCTCTTTTTTGGCCCTTTAGCGGCGCTGTCATTTCGTTTATTACTAGAAATGCATTACGCATGGAATATTAAAATATACCGTTTTGTCCATTTTGGCGCTGCGGTAAACCATATCATTAAATTACTTCAATGGTTGCCGTCACGAATTTTTGCATTACTCCTTTTACTTGGCACTGTTGGGCAAAACACTTTGCTTTACTGGCGTTTAATACGAGGTAAGTTTTTTCAAACTAACAACAATATTTTATTGCACATATTATCTTTAGGTCTAGAAATAAAGCTCAGTGGCGTAGCCATGTATAGTGGTAATAAAGTACGTAAAGCTAGCTTTAATGATCACGCAAGACAACCGCAAACTACCGACATTATTCATGCTAGCAAACGAATAAATTACGCACTTTATATTTTGGTTTTATTACTACTGCTGATTGGCGTAACGTCCTATTCTATTTCAGGTCTTACTTGATAATATTTATGGTTTAGATAACTAACTTATTTACCGGTAATTAAAAGCCTTTGCTATCATAACGATTAAGGTAAACTGTAAGTAATAACGTAAAACTGAGTTTAACCGTATTTAAGGATTTTTTATGAAATTTATCCAGTCAACTTTGATTGTTTTATTAAGCCTGTTTGCTTTAACCTCTTTTGCCGAAGAAACAACAACACCCATTTCACAACAAGCTCTTTTAACCTTAATGGCGACCCCTGCAAATAAAACTATTGTTTTAGATGTGCGCACCGCCGAAGAATTCGCTGAAGGGCATATTGTCGGTGCTATTAATATTAGCCATGAACAAATTAATGCAAATCTCAGTAAAATTATGGGTTTTAAAGATCAAACCGTTGTCGTGCATTGTCGTTCAGGTCGTCGCGCTGTAAGTGCAGAAAATGATTTACGCGCCGCTGGATTTAGCGACCTTCGCCACCTTGAAGGCGATATGAATAGTTGGCAAGCCGCTGACTTACCTTTAACTAAATAAGTACCTTTGCAATGCTAGAATTACTTTATTGGCTCGACCTTTTCGGCGTTATTGTTTTTGCCTTTTCAGGGGCGTTAATGGCCGGTCGCTATCAACTCGACCCATTTGGTGTTGCCGTATTATCTGCGGTTACCGCAATTGGCGGCGGCACTATTCGTGATGTAATTTTACAAACGCCAGTATTTTGGGTCAAAAATCCAATATATTTGTATGTCATTCTAGCGACTGCCGTACTCACTATTATTTTTATTCGATGCCCTAAACGTATTCCCAAACGATTTCTTTTGGTTTCCGATGCCTTTGGTTTAGCTTTGTTTGCTGTGTTAGGCACTGAAAAAGCCCTAACCTTAGGTGCAGCTGTTCCCGTTGCTATTTTATTGGGCATGGTGACAGGTGTTGCTGGCGGTATGATCCGCGACGTGCTTTGTAATGTTATTCCGATGATATTACGACAAGAAATTTACGCCACTGCGGCTATTTTAGGTGGCGTATTATTTACCTCACTCACCTATCTAGACCTTCCTGCCCATGTTGCCATTATTGGCTCAATATTAGGTGCATTAGCGTTACGTTTAGCTGCTATTTATTGGCGAGTAACCTTGCCAGCTTTTGAATTAATTGATCATGATGAAAGTAATAAATAGCCATATATATATCGATTGTGAACTAAGTGGGTGTCAGCTTAGTCCACATGTCAAAGTCATTTACTCACTACATCCCTGTAAAGCATATCTATTCGCTGATATATGAAATTTGTCAGCTGTTTATATGATTATATTTTATTCACGGGTAAGTCGTTTAGGGTCGAGTAGTTTAATAAGTTCGGCTTCACTGATATCCGTGAGTTCTCTTGCCACATCTAACACCGTTCTTTTTTCTTCGTACGCTTTTTTAGCAATCTCGGCGCTTTTGTCATAACCAATCAACTGGTTTAACGCCGTTGCTAAAATAGGATTTTTTGCCAAGTTATGATTAATCATCGAATGATTTACTTTCATATCTTTAATCACTTTATCGGCAAGGGCGATGCTGCTTGACGTTAAAAGTTGAATACTTTGCACCAACGTATGACCAATCAGAGGTAGCATGGTGTTGAGTTGAAAGTTACCCGATTGCCCAGCTAAGGTAACAGTGGTGTCGTTGCCAATAACCTGAGTACAAGCCATTAAAACCGCTTCTGAGATCACAGGGTTAACTTTGCCTGGCATAATACTGCTGCCTTTTTGTAGTTCGGGTAGCTGTAATTCATTTAAGCCATTTAAAGGCCCACTGCTCAGCCAACGAATGTCATTACTTACTTTACTCAGACTAACCGCTGTAGTTTTTAGCACACCACTGATCTGCACGGCTGTATCTTGAGCACTTATGGCGCGAAAATAATTATCAGCAGGGGTAAATGATAATCCTGTTCTTTGCGTTAATACCCGAGTAACAATGCCTGAAAATTCTGGATGTGTGTTAACACCTGTACCGATTGCGGTTCCGCCAATAGCCAATTTCAATAAACTCGGTAAGCTATTTTCCAACTGTTGATGTGCATAACGAATTTGACTACTCCAGCCACTTATTTCCTGAGCGAAACTTAACGGCATAGCATCCATTAAATGCGTTCTGCCAGTTTTAATGGTGTTGTGGTGTTCACTCGCTTTTGCATCCAAGGTATCGCTTAAATGCTGTAGTGCGGGTAACAATTCATCAGAGATAAGCTTTGCTGCACTTAAGTGGATACATGACGGGATAACGTCATTAGAGCTTTGCCCCATGTTCACGTCATCGTTTGGGTGAAGAATAATTTTTTGCTGACTGTGTCGTTTAACTAACGAGACAATAACTTCATTAACGTTCATATTAGTGCTGGTGCCCGAGCCAGTTTGAAATACATCAACTGGGAACTGATTAACGTGAAAACCGTCAGCAACTTCTTTGGCAGCCAGTTGAATAGCAGCAGATTTATCAGTATCAAGCAGCCCTAATTCTTGATTAGCTTGAGCGCAGGCGCTTTTTAGTGTCGCTAGTGCCCATAGAAATGCTCGCGGCATTTTTAGCTCGCTAATGGTAAAATTGGTCAGGGCTTTGGCCGTTTCAGTACCATATAATATATCGGTTATCTCACTACTCTTTGATGGTTTATTGTCGTCATTTTTTTGCATTTAGTTATCCTTTAATTACTCGATAATAGTAGCTTGAAAATTTTTCGCCAACTAACTTTATGCCCATGGCAATAATGGGCATATTACTGTGAGAATATATTTAATTTGACTACTTATTGAATATGAGTTTATTTTTAACTTCTGCTAGATACTCAACATCATTCAATTTGTCTTCATTGTATTCTGGACACGCTTTTATCTGCTCAAAACTAAGATTACAGGTGACCGTTTTTTCTTCCCAATTTAACTTATCTAAATGCTTTGGAGAGATCAGTACTTTTTTGCCGCCTGGCAGCCAATCCCGGGTATCAACCACAATGTAAAGCAAAGACCAACTATGGGTGTCACAAATAAAGTCTTTGATATAGCCTTTTTTACCATCTAGAGCATCTATACCGTAATGTGTAATCTCATTGGTTGAACGAAGATGGTTGGTAGTTTTAGCATTTTCACTTTCTTTGCTATCTTTTGGCAATGTTTTTGGGTTAACCAAAGCCATTGGATACGCGTATTCACCCCATGCTCCAGCCCCTCCCCAATAGTAACCATAGGCATAATAATCAAAATAGTTCTTTTCAAACTCACGGGAAACGGTTTCGTGTTCATCTATTTGTGGACTGTTCTTAACCTTATCTTTTGTTATAGACACGTTAAGTTGCTGCTCTTTAGTATCGTATTCAAGCAGTGATATAGGGCTTATCAAGGTTTTTTCACTTAAGGGTACCCAAGGGCTGATATCAACAACCATAAACCTGATGGTCCAGTGTCTATCATCAAAATACACATCTGTTACCTGCCCAATTTCACCATCTACTGCATGAATAGTGCTTCCGTTTAGCTCTTCCAAATTGACTAACATCACTTTCTCCATATTTGTTCGTTATATTTAACAATTGATTTTCATCAAAACATCAGAATTTTCGCTCTCATACGTCGATAATAATTTAAGATGATTTCGTACAAGCGCCCTATTTAATATCTACGCAATCACCTATCACATTACTTAGTGTACGTAGTATAATTATAGTTCAAATTTTATTTATTTTAATATAAAAACACAATAACAATTAAAAACAACAATATAGAATCACAATAACAACCACCGATGATTAATTATAGTTAGTACACTAACTATAATTAATGCTCGGCACAAAAATTTAATGGCTTATGATTGAGTTTTATCTGACAAATGTATGTGTTAAAGGCCATATCTGCAGTTACTAATTACTCAGTAGCACTGTTATTTGTCATTTTCTAAACTTAGCACGCCAATGTGTTCGTTATGAATAACCAAGCTATAACGAAAATAGCTTTATTTACCTTTTTCACTGACTCTTCTGATTATTGTTGATATATGGCGTAGTGTTTAGCGACTAATCATTGACGTTTAACCGTATTCGATTTTCATGTATTTCATCAAGAGCAAAAAAAGTGGGAGGAAGCATCGAGGGGATAGGAAATTAGCTTTCAAGGCCGATGCTTTATAAGTGAAAGTTAGCGAGCAAGCTCGCTTGACACGAATACTTTATCTATCGCTTGCTGAAACTTCTCAACCAACTGCTGCTCGATATCAGAGCTAAGCGCAAAATAATAATGTTTTGATGGAAAGCGGTAAATAATTTCAAAATCAGCGGGATCAAGATCCGATGAAGTTAAGGTCTCACGCCAGCCATCTTCACCAAATATCCATAAATCTATCCGTCCAGCACTTAACATCAGACCCAAGTTTGTTGAGTGAGAAAGCAAGGTAATTCTGTCCAGCGGAACGCCTACCTCTTGAAGTATCTCCTCGCCAACATCATCTCTTACAGCACCGGTAATATATCCCATCATATCTTCTGGTTTGCTGATCGTAAGTTTACGTATTTTCAACGCTATCAAAACATCACTTTCAGAAGCAATAGGCCCGACCCATTGAAAGTCATTCTCTCGTTCGGGCGTTCTAATGGTGCTAAACAAAACCGTGTTAGGTCCCTTTTGAGCATTACTAAAACCTCTTGCCCAAGGTTGCACTAATATATTCTCCCGTTTTACTGGACTACCAGCACTCAACGAAGCAGCCAAAAGTAAATCTACCGCAGGTCCTTGCAATTTTCCATCTCGAATATAATTAAATGAAGCACTACTTTCAGTAATATAAGTAAGCTCATTAAGTTCGGTTGCGAATACCAAACTACTATTAGTCAAAGCAATAAATGCCACCAACATGCCTATAATCGAAAACCTATAAAAAACTTGTTGCATACCACTCCAAATGACAAAGAAATTTTAATGCTGACACTTAAATCTTCTCAATATTCGAGATAACAATAAACCTGAACGCGAAGGTTAGCTGAAAAAACAATGAGTGCTCAATCTAAGCAGGTGATTTAAATCATGCTTTATCATTTGTCAGATCCTACTTTTTATCCATTTTATATTAATGTAGAGATCCCTTTACTACTTTTAAATAATTCAATATGAATAAAGTATAAGCGATAGTTCATAAAAGCCACATTTATCACTTATTTTTTTCTAATTTTACACTTGTGGTAACCACATAGTAGCAGCCGCACCAAATATACCAACACCCATCACTAGCGTTGCAACAGCAAGCACTAATGAAACAATATATTTTCCAGTTGCATCAGCTTTATTCTGTGCCCAAAAATATAATTCTACTAGGGCTAACGGAATAAGGTACTGAGCAAATGCTAAGGCTATAATAAAAGGCCCTTCGAAGGTTTCAGGGTCAAAGCCAACAGGTGCTTGGTGTATTAAAATCCAAGCCATTAAGCCAACACGAAAAAACCAGCCTCCATTTACAACCATAAATAAGCGCAATGCCCATTGACGATGTTGTTTAATCTTACGTGCTATTGCATTGCGTAAAGCGAGAATGGCAAAGGTGATAATGAGCAACACCATAATATTCATAGCAACAAACATTGCCTGACCGCCGGGCATTTTTTCATAGCCCCAAATAAGATATAGCCCCAAAATACTGCCGATAAAAATGGTCAGTAGGTATATACGACCATTTATTCTGTGAAATTTAGGAAATTTTTCTCGAATTAGAGGAATAAGTTGCAAGGGCCCAAGTCCCATAATAACTACAGCGATTAAAACATGAATAATCAGGGCGATTAATCCAGACTGATTACCATTTGGAGACTCCAAAACCCCAGTATTACCTGCAAGCAATGCACCACCATAATGGGCAATGACGTAGTACACCATGATCCATTGGCCGATAACTGCCACAACAAACCAAAACTTTGCGATATTGCTTAATATTACATCTGCTCGTGTTGCAATATTATCAACCTTAACGATTTCACTTTCGTTCATACCTTATCCCTTTAACTTTATTTTTTTATTATCAGAAGTGATGTTGCAAAGGGTATTCCACATTATATTTCTATTAATTTCAGATGGTTATAAATTTAATTTATATCTAAAGGAAAGTTTTCACTATTAAAAGGCTTTTTTGACCAATATTTAATAAAGAGGCGATATTGGGAATCTCACCAATACTAAAATTTTACTGCCAACACCTTGGCATAACATGGTTAGAAAGTAGACATTTAAAAGCAGTGAAATACGTAACTCTTTAACCTTAGAATATATAAAAACAGAAAATACGAGAGAGGGAAGCAATATCTTTTGGGAATAATAAGTTCAAACCGCTACAGCAGCGTATATTATTGCTGGTGGTTTTTAAGCGAAGGTACACTAATATGTTAAAGATATACCGATAACGCTATTTTTTTAGCGACTATCGGTAAATTAATACCTTTTTTATTTACTTGATTTAGGTATAGCAAAATTAGCATAAATAGTTGTTGCTGCTCCGCTCACAAGCAATAGCATCGCAATACCAAACATAGCTTCACTTTGGGCTTCAAAAGCCATGAAGTATATTCCTAAAGCAACAAAGAGTAAGCCAAGATAAATAAACACTTTGGGATGAGATGATATTAGTCCGGGTGTTTGGGCGTTTTTTAATGTTTTAGATTTATTATGCGCTGAAGCTTTTCTTTTGTGCTTATTTGTCGGCATTACCAACTCCTTTAATCAGTACCTCATGATCGAGGCAATTTAAAAACACGATAAATTAAGTCCACATTAAAGTTATCTTAAGTAATTTACACAGTAGCAAGCAACATATTTATCATCACTATTTTTAGATAGTTAGGCAGCAACTCGTTAAAAAATTAAATCATAGGTGAAGTGATGACGTTACAACTACAATAAATGTTAGTGCATTTAATATGTAAACGATGTAAATAATGACATATATTAATCAACATATTAGCCAAACGTCTTATTGTTAAGGTCTTTGGCATTTGTTAAGGTTCGCCGCTTATTTAAAAAATCGCAAAAACAAGCGATAATTTATCCACTTTATTATACAAACACATAAGAGAAACGTGCTTTATGATCATCTTTTTTATCTGTCTCACCATTCTAATACTGGGTTACAAATTTTATAGCCCCTTTGTAGCAAAACAAGCAGGTTTAGACTCTACTATTGATACACCTCAGAAGCGCTTTAGTGAAGGTGTTGATTATGTGCCTATTCATCCAGTACGCGCGTTTTTAATTCAATTTTTAAATATTGCCGGTGTAGGCCCAATATTTGGCCCAATACTGGGTGCATTATATGGTCCAATAGCCTTAGTTTGGATAGTATTAGGTAACGTTTTAGGTGGTGCTGTTCACGACTTCTTCTCAGGGGTTATGAGTATTAAAGAAGACGGAAAAAGCTTACCTGAAATAGCAGGAAAATATTACAACGTTGTTTTTAAAGGCTTTATGTTGATATTTACGGCTATGTTACTGTTTTTCGTCGGTGTAGTATTTATCATGAGTCCTGCGGGATTACTCAGTAATTTAGATTTTTTCGAAGGTACTATTTTAGCTAATAATACCTTTTGGGTATTAGCTATTTTAGCTTATTACTTTTTAGCAACCTTATTGCCGATTGATAAAATAATCACTAAATTTTATCCATTTTTTGGTTTATTAATGATCGTGATGACAGTTTCAATTGCCATAGCACTTTTATTTAATGCACCACACTTACCTATAACAGGCGATTTTTTAGCGTACTTTGAAGCCGATCACGCACACGACTTTTTAACACCAAACCCTGACGGCTTACCAGCCTGGCCACTGTTATTTATTACCATTACCTGTGGTGCAATTAGTGGTTTTCATTCAACTCAAGCACCTATTATTGCTCGCTGCCTAACTAATGAAAAATATGTACGCCCGGTATATTACGGTGCCATGATCAGTGAAGGTGTTGTGGGTTGTGTTTGGGCACTTGCTGGTATTGCAGCATTCCCTGAGGGTTATGCTGGACTAAAAGCACTGCTCGATGCAGGTGGTCCTGGATTAGTAGTTAATCATGTCGCAAATAGTTATCTTGGCGTATTTGGCGGAGTTATGGCGATTATTGCAGTTGCTGTTTTCCCTATAACATCTGGTGATACTGCGTTTCGCTCATTGCGCTTAACGGTTGTTGATGCTTTTAATATTCCACAAAGCATGCGAAATCGATTATTGCTTGCGGTACCAATATTGACTATTGCTTACTTTATGACAAAACTCGATTTTACAGTAATTTGGCGTTATTTTGCGTTTTCAAATATGTTGCTCTCTACCAGCGTGCTATGGCTCGCAACAAAATATTTATTTGATCGTGGTACTTTCCATTGGATAACCAGTATACCTGCTGTAATCGCAACAGCCGTAACACTCTCCTATATTATGACCGCTGGAATAGGCTTTAACTTATCAAGCGAATACGGTAAACCTATTGGTATTACCGTAGCGATATTGGGCTTGATTTTACTGGTTATTGTTCACCTTGCTAAGGGTAAAAAAACTAAATTAGCAGTCGATACTTAATGTAGAAAATACACCTTTAAATAATTAAAACCCCAGCAATTTAACCATTAATTACTGGGGTTTTTCATATCTATAGCTGCTGTAATTGTTATCTGGGTCCAGCTAAAAACCAGATTATCAAACCGACAACGGGGAATAACAACACCACTAATGCCCAAACAATTTTTTCAGCCGTTGACGCACTTGATTTTAAAATACTAAGAATCGCCCAAATTGCGATAATTAAATGTATAAGTCCTAAAATACCTGTAAACATAAATTCTATCCTTAAGGATTATTAATTTTATCTCAACCACGAATATATTCGTGTCATTCATCAGTTATATTAAAGCATAATACATAAACTTACTTTAGACTAAGTAGAAGTAATTGATAAAGCAAATAATTGGATTTAAAGTATACCGCTTACAAGGTGTTTGTTGTTGTGAGTGCTTAATTCAATACTAAGTAATAAGGAAGAAACTTGTCAAAAAGCTCTGCTCCTGTCAGCACTAAAGGACAAACTAGCTTATTATTCGCCGCACGCCCCAAGGCGATATGTAAACATCTCTTTGAACTGCTAGGTTTAATGGGGTTACTAGTATTAGTTCCCATGAGTGTTTCACTTGCTAGTGGTCAGTACCCAGTGACATTAGCCTATTTAGCTATCGCGATGATTTGTGCCGTATGTTACGCAATTAGTCGCCGTATTAGCCGTGTAAAACAACTCCAACGTAATGAAACACTCGCTGTTGCCGCCTTAGTTTTTATATCATCTTCTTTGTTATTTACATTACCCATGTTGCAGTACGACATGTCATTTATCGATGCCTGGTTTGAAACAGTTTCAGGGGTAACAACCACAGGACTTTCAACTCTGCCCTCGGTAGAAGACAAGCCCATTGCATTTTTGTTTGCTCGTGGTTGGATGCAATGGGTTGGTGGTTTAGGTGTCATAGTGCTCGCATTAGCGATTCACACTCAACCCGGCATAGAAACAAAGATGTTTGGTGCCGATGCCGCCGATGTAGATTCGCATATTGGTGGTACTCGTGGGCATGCTAAACGTATTTTAGTGGTCTACGCTGTGCTAACGCTGATAGGCATTTTCGCCTTACTCGGCGCAGGTAGTTCGCTAATAGATGCCATAGTACACGCCATGGCTGCAGTCTCTACAGGCGGTTTTGCTAATCGTGACGATAGCTTTGCCTCATATGGCATGAGTGAGCAATGGATAGTGTCTATAATCTCCGTACTTGGTGCTATTTCATTACATCTTTATTACCGACCTACTATATCCTCACTGCGCGATAGTTTTAGAGATCCCCAACTTCGATGTCTACTCTTCCTCGTAGCTTTTGTGCCATTAGCAGTATTCGCTTTGGTTAAGTTGTCTGGTGGCGAAGCAACCATAGGTCAAGCATACTTTAATACGGTATCGGCGATTACAACTGCAGGTTTTGCATCATCTGATATATTACCATTTGGCAGTGCTGCCATGTTGTTAATTTGTGCCTGTATGTTTGTTGGTGGCGGTATTGGTAGCACAGCAGGTGGTATAAAAATTTATCGCTTGCTGGTGTTGTTTAAAGCCATGCAAATGTTTTTGCGCCGTGCAAGCAGTGGAGTTCATTCGCAGTTACATTTGCGCCTAGACGGTAAACGGGTAGACTATCTAACAATCGAGAACGTTTTAGCGATTATTTGTGGTTACTTATTTTTTCTCGTTAGTAGTTGGCTTATCTTTCTAGCTTACGACATGCCACCAATAGCATCACTATATGAAGTAACATCAGCGCTTGGAACAGCAGGCGTTTCTAGTGGGTTAACATCAGCTGAGCTACCCACCACCTTAAAACTGGTATTAATTTTCAATATGCTGCTCGGAAGAGTAGAAACTGTAGCCATTATTGTGCTGCTACTTCCAGCAACATGGATTGGTAAAAGAAGGAGTTAGACACTATGCGAATGGTAATTATAGGAGGCGGTTCTCTTGCTTCTCACTGCGCTGCAGCCTTGACTAAACGTGACCATGAAGTGGTTATCATAGAAAAAGATCAGGATAAAATTGATGTATTAAGCCAATATATCGATTGTGGTTTTATTTTAGGTGACGGTGCTAAGCCCAAATTTTTAGAAGAAGCCTGTGCAAAAAATACCGATGCCTTAATATGCTTATCTGACAGCGACACTGATAACCTACTCGCTGCACAAGTTGCGAAAACTATGGGTTTTAAAAGAGTGATTGTTAGGGTTGAAGACGACGAACTCGAACCTGTTTGTCACAACCTAAAGATGGAAGGCGTTATTTTCACTAACAAGCAACTAACAAGAGAAATTGTCAACATGAGCGAGTTGCATGATGGCATGCTCAGATCAGCATACTTAGAAGGAGAGTTGCAGTTTGTCGAGTTAACATTAGATGAAAACTGCCCTAAAACGCTCGACGAGGTTGAACTCCCCCAACAATGCCACTTAGTAACCGTCAATACTGGCGAGAAGTGCTACATACCCGCAGATGTTAAATCATTAAACACCTGTGATAAATTATTGTTTGTAAGCCGCCACGAAGATTTGGCTGAATTACGAAAGAGCTTAGGATTATCGTCAGACTCCTAATGTATTAGGTAGTAAAATAAAGCTAATTAAAGGTAAGAGCCCTCGGTATTTCCCAAGTAATTAGCTTTATTTATTGTACTACTTTATAAAATCACAATGCTTCAAAAATACATCATAAATCACTTTATCTACCTCAGTACCATAACAGCGCGTATGCATAAATTCGTTATTTTCTTCGTAAACGCTCGAGTTATAAATAATGTATTTAATTTCAGATTTTCCTTGTACCTGTGCAGGATAATTTTTTAATGTTTCAAAGCGGTTTAATCGCGTCATCATATCAGCCAAACAGACACTATCTATTTGAAATTCAGAAACATGGTGACCTATATATTCACCTTCCTTATATCCTAAAACATCAAGCTCACATTCATTTGCATATATAATAATGCCGGCAGGAGACACCACATGAATCCCAATTGATGAGTTATAGATAAAATCTTCTGGATTTTCAGTAAACATAATGCCCTTAAGAACCTAAAAATTACGCGTTTATTTTACTATTAAATTTTATGATTACCATAGGGGGCATTACTTCTGAAGATCAGACACTTAGCAAAATGGAATAAAACCATTACAATGCGATAAGTTAACATCGCAATAAAGGTCATGGATTGAAACTCAGTAAAAGATTAAAGCAGATTGAACAAATGGTAAGCTGGAATTACACCCATATATGGGATTGTTGCTGTGATCACGGCTTTTTAGGGGCAAGTCTTTTGTCACGACAAGCGGCACCAAATATACACTTTGTTGACATAGTACCTCAGCTAATCACCAGCGTAGAAAATAAACTTCAACAGTTTTACAAAAATGCGACTTCACAGTGGCAAACACACTGTATTGATGTTGCAAAACTGCCGTTACATTCATACCAGGGGAAGCACTTAGTGATTATTGCCGGTGTGGGTGGTGATCTAATGAATCAATTCATTAATGACATTTGTCAAAACAATCCTAAGCTAGAAATCGATTTTTTACTGTGTCCTGTTAATCAGCAATTTGCCCTGCGTAAAAAACTTATAGCACTTAAATGCAGTTTAAAAAGCGAAGCGTTAGTGGCAGACAATCATCGCTACTATGAAGTGATATTAGCCTCGACAGAAACCGATAAAAACAAGGGAATTAACAGCGAAATAACTCACCCTATAACCCCTGTAGGAAAGTATATTTGGCAAGCAGAAAATCCTCAACAAGCACTTGTCGTTAAAAAGTATTTAGAAAAAACACTTAATCACTATAAGCGAATTAAACAAGGCGGTACCGAGAATGTTGATCACATCATAAGTGCTTATAGCCGATTAATGTAACAGCTGGAGCAGTCAACCAATTACATAGCTCTTATTTAGCTCAATTGTCTTTAACTTCATCTTCTGTGACTTCTACATGTTCAACGTCAACTGGCTCAAATTCAAACTCAATACCGCCAATATGCGGTGTTAGTTTGTTGTAAACCCTCATACCAAACCTCACCATTATATAACCCATAACACCCTGAAATATTGGCATAATTAAAAACATCATACTAAAGCCACTAAAGCTTACTTCGTTACCACTAGTATCTTCGGCGGCAGGCGAAAACAATGCAATTAAACTGAATGGAATAACAAAAATCAATGAAGATGCCGCCATTAATATTGCAAATACCTTGGCGGTTTGGTGGCTAGAAAAACGTTTAACTTATACTTTCATTCATGCTCTCCTTGAGTGTTATCGAGCTTTTAAAGTTACTCATTTCTATTGTTAAGATTATGCTGAAAAATAATGTTTCCTAAGTCGTATAAATATAATGACTCCCGACAAAGTACTTGTTTCCATTTGTGGCTTAGTAGACAAGAGCCTTAATGGCGGTGTTAAACAACTAAAATCGCTCTCACAAAGCCAATATATCAGCGAACCTGACCCTACTGTTCTTGCTACCAGAGGTCGTTATTTCGTTAGTTTAATTATTCTTTGATATTACCATCTGAATCTATAGAAATAGCACCATCTGGTTTAGGTTTAGGTTTAGGTTTAGCATATGAAGTATATGAAGTATATGAAGTATATGTTTCAGGATAAGTGCTGCTATGAACACTTTGCAATGTTACGTTAACCAAGTCGACAAAAATATTTGTAAACAAATTACCACCCAAAATTTTTCTTGATCATGCTCAGAAAAATCAGGCAGTTTCTCCATTCTCTGACTTAAGAAGAAACACTTAATTAAATCAAAATAAGTTTAGTCTTCTGATAGACAGTGACTGTTTATTAATTCGATTTGCTGATGAATTTCGCTAGTGTTTTTTTCTTGCTCTGCCATGGCTAAGTCTATTTTGGCGGCAGTACACTTATCGGCTAATTCTTTATTCATTAGGTAGGTTTGATCTTGCTGTTGTTGTTTTAAACCTTCTGCGCCGCTGTATTGGTCGCGTGCTTCAGGCGGTCGATCTTTTTGATATGGTGGTGGCTGCGTGGCGCCACAAGCAGTGAGTAAAGCCAGTAAGAAAAGAGATAGACATTTATTGAACATGGTTGAAACTCCTTGTGCCTAAGGCACTGTATCACTTTATTAATTATAATTAGACTCGCGTAAATTTAGCTACACAATTTTTTCTGCTTGCTATTAATACAATAACTATCAGGTAATTATAAATATTCTAATAGTGTAATTACATCAATACTATGAAAAAACTGTAAAAGGCTTCAATACTAAATCAGTAAACTCAAGATGCTCTCGAGGTTTGTGTTAGTTGAGTAATTAGAACGAGTAAGTTGAATAAAAGGGAGTGTTCAAAAATCTGTGTCATTTCAGTAAACTAGTAAAAAGAGGAATGACACATGACAACTCAATTCTATTTTCAAGAAGCAGTTAAAGCACTCCAAGCAGGTAAAAACCTGAATGGCAAAGACGGTGTACTGACTGGGCTTATCAAAAAGTTAAGTGAAGCCGCACTGCAAGCTGAACTTGAAGAACACCTGGCCAACGAACAACAACCTAACCGTAAAAACGGCTCTAGCACTAAAACCGTTAAATCTTCTGTGGGTAATTTTGAACTTGATACACCAAGAGATAGAAGCGGCAGTTTTGAACCTCAACTGGTTAAGAAAAATCAAACGTCACTCACGGATGAAATAGATCAAAAAATATTGTCCATGTTCAGCATGGGCATGAGCTATCGAGATATTAGTAAACACATCGAAGATATGTATGGTATGAACGTTGCGACAGGCATGATAAGTGCTGTCACAGATAAACTCATCCCTGAGTTAAAAGCATGGCAGCAACGGCCTCTCGATAGCCATTACCCTATTGTTTGGCTTGATGCTATTCATTATAAAGTCAAAGAAGATGGTCGATATATCAGTAAAGCCGTTTACACTTTGCTTGGCTTAGATATTCACGGTAAAAAAGAAATACTGGGATTGCATCTCTCGGAAAATGAAGGGGCTAACTATTGGTTGTCGGTGCTTACCGATTTAAATAATCGTGGTGTTAAAGATATCCTAATCGCCTGTATTGATGGCCTGACAGGGTTTCCTGAGGCGATAAAAACTATTTTCCCAGAAACTGAAATTCAATTGTGTATCGTTCATCAAATACGCAACTCAATGAAGTATGTTGCATCTAAAAATCAAAAAGCGTTCATGGCTGATTTAAAGCCTGTCTATCGAGCGCCAACAAAGGAAGCAGCTGAGTTAGCGCTTGATGAACTTGACGCTAAATGGGGCAGTTCTTATCCGCTGGTCATCAATTCCTGGCGCAATAAGTGGCATAACTTATCGGCTTATTTCAAATATCCAGAGCATATCCGCAAAGTTATATACACGACGAATGCGGTTGAAGCAGTACATCGTCAATTTAGAAAACTGACAAAAACTAAAGGGGCTTTCCCGAATGAAAATAGCTTGTTGAAGCTACTTTATGCTGGCATATTAAACGCTACCGAGAAATGGACAATGCCCATTCACAATTGGAGCTTGTGTTTATCTCAGTTAGCGATTTACTTTGAAGGGCGTTTAGATAGCGTGCTCGATATTTAAATTTAAGCTGACACAGAATATTGAACGCCCCCGAATAAAACGAGACTGTTAAGCCTCAATACCCCAACCATCGTTATAGCCATTGAACTTATTTGCTAGTAATTCAAATTCAGCTTCTTGTGCGACTATAGCTTCGTAACTTGGCATCATATTTACGGTGCAGTTTACATCCCAAACATTTGGCAGTTCGTCAGGCTCAATCGCTACCTGCATATCAGGTGCTTGTGCAGCTAAATGCTCAACCATAGCTTTAGCTTGTAGTTCTTGTTCAAATAACTGAAAAAACACTACTTTGTGCATTTCGCTTAGGTTAATACCTGCAGTTTGCATTTCAGCTAAAACTTGGCCTGTTTCGTCGTCGGGAAAGGTCATATTACTTACAATTTTAAAAAATCAATGCGTTATTATATACCCAAACTATTATAAACACGATAACCATACTGCTAAGATTTTTAGACGATGTTCACTCACCTATAGGCAATGAAATCTCTGTGTACGTGTTTATTTTCTTGCTTGATGGCAAAAAAAAACCTTATTTGACTATGCTAACTAAACTGCAAACATTTTGCTGACAAGCCAATTCATTTGGCGAACTTACGCTTGGGCAGTTATCCATTGTAATCGTATGTGTGGCTATTTTGTTAAGTTGCGATGCACCAATAACATTACTGGCGAGTTTGCAGCTAATATTTTTAAACTTAACGGTTACCACTTGGCATTGCGCTACGGTTACACATGTTAAGTTGTTTATTAGCGAACTTTTAAACGCTTGCATTATTTCGGCATCAGTTTGCTTGGCTACAATATTGGCATTTACTTCGCTAGTTTCGCCAGTATAGGTATCAAGGTTGTTACGTTGATGTGTTTTTTTCTGCTTTAGTTGAGTTTGTTGTGCTAATTCAACTTTAAGCACCTTAGTAGATTTTTCGTTTTCAGATAACAAATAGCCTAAGCCAAGTAAAATGACCATAAAGCAAATTAACGCAAAAAGTGTAATAGCTAACCATTTTGCCATTAGACAACCTCTCTTTTAGTATTTAGTATTTAGTATTTAGTATTTAGTATTTAGTATTTAGTATTTAGTATTTAGTATTTAGCTAATATTATTACCATGAGGATAATCGAGCAACATGGTTTTAACCGCATTAGTTATTTTGTTTTGTATTTCTTGGCTATTGTCTTGTGCTTTAAAACCTAAAATGTGAACACTGCGCCAGACCGACCGTTGACTTATGGGATCAATTATATCGAGCACTAAACTACCAGCGCTGAGTGTTTTCTCTATTTCTTTGCGCGAATTTCCCCCTGCATTTAAACAATAGCCGCAATATTTTACTTGCTGGTTGTAACGTTTAAATTCGCCCAAATCATTATTTAATAGATGATAAGCAATAACAATATCAGCATCTTTTGTGGCTTTATAACGAAAGCCATTTTCATCGAAACCCTGTTCAATCGCCAGTTCAATGTTATTTCGAATAGTACCTTTAATATTTTGTAAGTCACCAAAGGCAGAGTTGCGACCATAAGTGCTATAACTTTCAACCAGAGAAAAATCAAAACTATCACGATAAGACGTGGTAGCAACTTGCGAAACAGAACAAGATATCAGGGTGATAAGTAATGCTAAACAGCTAAGTAATCTACAATTTATCATAGTGGCTCAAACAAAAAACAATAACGCTAGGTTACCTAGCTATTGATAAATTACAACTATATGTAATTTATCAGCGCTTTATTAGTGATGAAGGCTGAGAGCTTTTATATCAGTAAATTGACAACCATTTATATGCTACATAGATTCAAAAACGGCGAATTCAGCGCATAAAAAAGCCAGTAACTTTACTGGCTCTTAACAAGTACCGCGTTTAATAGCTTTTATTTAACACTGACTTTAGCAAATTTACGTTTACCTACTTGGTAAATTGCCGATGTGCCAGCGCTTATAACTAGCTTATTATCCACAACTTTTTCGCCTTCAATTTTAGCAGCGCCTTGCTTTATCATTCGCATAGCTTCTGAGGTACTAGCAACTAAACCGGCATCTTTTAATAAGTTAGCGATAGCAATTTCACCATTGTCACTTACAACTTCAACTTCGGCTATATCGTCAGGCACGGCACCTTTTTGAAAACGGTTAATAAACTCTTGATGGGCAGCTTCTGCCCCGGCTTGGTCATGAAAGCGCTCAATTAACTCTTTAGCTAAGTCAATTTTTACATCTCGAGGGTTTGAACCAGCAGCAATGCTTTCTTTATAACCGTTAATTACGTCAAGCGGTTTAAAGCTTAATAGCTCGTAGTAACGCCACATTAAATCATCTGAAATAGACATGATTTTACCAAACATATCGTTTGGCGCATCAGTAATACCGATATAGTTATTGAGTGACTTCGACATTTTTTGCACACCGTCTAAGCCTTCAAGTAACGGCATCATTAAGACAGTTTGCGGACGTTGTCCTTCAGACTTTTGTAGCTCACGACCCATTAATAAATTAAATTTCTGGTCAGTTCCACCTAATTCAACATCGGCTTCTAGTGCAACAGAATCCCAACCTTGAACTAACGGATACATAAATTCATGAATGGCAATGGCTTGGCCGCCGTTGTAGCGCTTTTTAAAATCGTCTCGCTCCATCATACGTGCAACGGTTTGGCGTGACGCAAGTTTTAGCATGCCGGCAGCACCTAGTTTTTCCATCCACGTCGAATTAAAAGCAACAGTGGTTTTTGCTGGGTCTAAAATTTTAAACACTTGCTCTTTATAGGTTTCAGCGTTTGCTAACACATCTTCTCTCGTCAGCGGTTTACGCGTAACGTTTTTGCCGCTTGGGTCGCCAATCATGCCGGTAAAGTCACCGATTAAGAAAATAACTTCATGGCCTTGTTGCTGAAATTGGCGTAATTTGTTGATTAAAACAGTATGACCAAAATGCAAGTCTGGTGCTGTAGGATCAAAGCCCGCTTTGATTTTAAGTGGCTTACCTTTTTTAAGCTTTTCCAACAGTTCATCTTCTAACAGAATTTCTTCCGCACCGCGTTTTATTTCTTCAAACGCTTGGCTTACATCTGACATTTACTAGGCTCCAACAAAGGTGTTTTTTTTAAAATAAAAATAATTATTGCCGAATTCTACTGTAATTTTAACTGTGGTGAAAACCCTATCATTGTTTAGGATGATATTATTTTGTTATAGTAGACGATAGTTTTCGTATTAAAATTTCTTTTATAGGTCTTAGCTTTTTGAAAAATATAAAAAATTTATATTTTGCCTTACCAAAACAGCACCAAATAATTATTACGTCATGTGCTGCGATAGTGCTGATTTTATTCATGGTACCGTTAGAAAGTAGTAAGCAAGTATCGCCAACAAATAGTAATGGCGAATTTAAAGTAGGTGAACGTTATCAAGTTGCAATGCCTGAGCAAAGCAACGATGTAGAAGCTACTAGTAATATTCAACTGCCCGTTCCGCCGATTGAGGTATTAAAAATCAATCAAGGGCCTGCTCCTGATTTACCGAGTAATATTGAAGAAGATGCAGCTCAATTATCGTGGCAATCGGTTAAAGTTAGAAGTGGTGATTCATTAGCAAAAATATTCAAACGTAATGGCTTAAACGCGACTACAACGCATAACGTTATCACGGCAAAAGGTGAAGAAAGCGATTTACTGAAAAAGCTCAACGTTGGCGACATTATACGCATCGGTAAAGACACTGATGGTAACTTGGTGTCACTTGAATATCCGTTGTCAAAAAATGAAACTTTATTTGTTAATTTGCAAAACCAGCAGTATCACGCCTACAAAGAAAGCAAAACGGTAGAAATACGTGAAGCTATTGCACACGGCACCATTACATCAAACTTTTGGAATGCTGCTTCAACTGCAGGGTTAAATGATGGTCAGATTATCAGTTTGGCAAATGTATTTGGCTGGGATATAGATTTCGCAATGGATATTCGTGAAGGTGATAGCTTCAATGTAATTTACGAAAATCAATATGTTGAAGGTGATTTCATCGGTACTGGAAAAATAGTAGCCGCTGAGTTTATTAACCAAGGTGAATCTTTTACTGCCATTCGCTTTACCGACGACGAATACTATTCACCTAAAGGTAATAGCATGCGTAAAGCATTTTTACGTGCGCCAGTCAGTTTTCGCTATATTAGCTCAAACTTTAAACGTAAACGTTTCCACCCTATTCAAAAACGCTGGAAATCACATAACGGCACCGATTATTCGGCTAAAAAGGGTACGCCTGTTGTTGCGGCTGGTAATGGTAGAGTTACCCATTCAACCTACAATAAATACAATGGTAATTACGTATTTATTCAGCACGGAAATGGTATTGTGACTAAGTATTTGCACTTTTCTAAACGTGCAGTTAAAGCCGGTGAGCGGGTAAAACAAGGCCAAGTAATTGGTTATGTCGGCTCAACAGGTATGTCAGAAGCACCACATTTACATTATGAATTTTTACTGAATGGCGTGCACCGCAACCCTAGAACAGTAAAGCTACCAGATGCTAAACCTATTAGTAGTAAATTTAAGCAAAAGTTTGATGCGGTAGCGGCTCAACGCCTTGCCGAACTTTCAAGTTCACGACAAGTGATGCTGAGTACTCAATCTAATTAGAAAAGCGCGGATTAATATGAGTCATAACACAAGTAATAAAGTACGCTACATCGGCCTAATGTCAGGCACCAGTGCCGATGGTATTGATCTAGCGTTAGTTGAGTTTGACAATAACCAGTCTCAATACGCCAACGGTGCCAACTTACTGGCCAGTTATTATCAAGCTTATGATCATAATACTCAGCAAAATATAATGCGTTTATATAACGCCAGCGCTAATGAAATTGACCATGCTGGCAGTCTCAACATTGAGTTAGCACAACAGTTTTCACAAGCTATTTTAAAGTTTTTACAACAAGAAAATTTAACGGCTTCAGACATCACCGCCATAGGTTGTCATGGGCAAACTATTCGCCATCGCCCAGTTAAAAACGAGCAGATAACAACGCCTTTTACTTTGCAAATAGGTTGTTTACAAACCTTAGCGTTATTAACAGGTATTCGTGTGGTGGGCGACTTTAGAACCAAGGATATTGCCTTAGGCGGCCAAGGTGCACCATTAGTTCCTGCCTTTCATCAAGCCATATTTGGTTCTGCTGAAAAAGATGTGTTTGTGGTTAACATTGGCGGTATTGCTAATATTACTTTTCTCCCTGCCAACGCGCCGCATAAAACCACAGGTTTTGACACCGGGCCTGGTAATGCGTTAATGGATTATTGGTTTTCTCAACATCAATCAGGCCGATTTGACACTAAAGGCCAATGGGCTAATTCAGGTACGATTTGTCCTGATTTATTACAAGCAATGTTAAGCGATAGTTACTTCACTCAACCTGCACCTAAAAGTACTGGTCGAGAGTATTTTAACGCACAATGGTTAGCCGAATTTACCGATAAAAGCACACTAACACCTGCTGATATTCAAGCAACATTAACGGCATTAACCGCTGACAGTATTGCACAAGAAATCACTAAACTAAGTACGAAATCTGACGTATACATTTGTGGTGGTGGCATTGAGAATCACTACTTGGTTTCACTTTTAAATCATAAGCTTACCAACCATTCAATAGTGAATACTCATACAAAAAACATTAATAGTGATTCACTTGAGGCAATGGCATTTGCCTGGTTGGCCTTAGCATTTGATAAAAATATTTTCGGCAACATTCCAGCAGTAACAGGGGCTAGCAAGTCGACTGTTTTAGGGATCAGTACCAAGCCTTAAAAATAACTAGATCTGAATATTTTTCTCTTTATAATAAAACGTTCCCGTCGAAAAAGAAGCACGTTAGCTGTAGAATATTTGAACTATTTTCAGAATAGATATTCCAAGTAATAACAGAGTTTGCTTAATCGAAAGCACGGTTCGATTTTCGACAATAAACGAGGAGGAAACGATGGAATTTAACGATATACATATTGGTATGAAATGCGGCAGTAAAAAAGGTAGCGGCACGGTCACTTGGATCGATGGTTCAACTCGCACTATTTACATGGCAAATACTGATAGTAACAACAGTTTTGAAGTCGACTTTGAAGAGATTCTTGAAGATCCTCAAGCGCACAACAAAGAAGATACTTACTACTAAGTTTTCTATTCGGCTTAGATAGTAATGAAAAGCTCCTCAGGGAGCTTTTTTATTGCCAACTTTTTATTCATTTCAATATTCGCCTGCTATAGTTTATTGATAACGTACAACACTGTATGTGATCTATAAATTAACATTGTCGGTATAACTAATATCCTCACTTACTAATATCGTTATTGGCTAATACCTTTGGATAGTCGTTTAATATCTCGGCAAAGCTCCAACTAAACACGCACCAATATTTATCTCTGGGTAAAGGAAGTATGACGAGTGACAAATTAGATCTTATACAAATAAGGAGCAATAATGAACATTTTAATTACGGGTGGTAGTGGCCTAATTGGGCAAGCACTGATCCAACATTTAAATACTGAACGCATTATTGTGCTAACGCGAAGTACTGATAAAACAGCAAAATTATTGCCTGATAATATTGAATTAGTCACAACGCTTGACGATGTAAACTTTAATGATCTTGATGTAGTGGTAAATTTAGCTGGTGAAGCTATTGTTGATAAAAGATGGACAAGCAAACAAAAGGATATTATTTGCCAGAGCCGTTGGCAAATAACTCAAAGCTTGGTTGATAAAGTTCAACAAGCGATCAAACCACCTCACAGCTTTATTTCAGGCAGCGCGATTGGTTTTTATGGTCGACAAGGGGCTTTATCAATCGATGAGAGCTATCAAGATATACATGAGGAGTTTAGTCATCATGTATGTCAGAAGTGGGAAGCTATAGCACAGCAGGCTCAATCAGAGGCAACACGTGTTTGCTTAATAAGAACCGGGATAGTTTTAGCCAACAGCGGCGGCGCTTTACAAAAAATGTTGCCGCCATTTGCACTCGGTCTAGGTGGTCCCATTGCTAGTGGCGAGCAGTTTATGTCATGGATACATATTGATGACATGGTGGCGGTTCTATTAGCCGCTATCTACCAAACTGATATTTCTGGACCGATTAACGCGACAGCGCCTTTGCCAGTTACTAATCAAGAATTTTCAAAAACCTTAAGCAAAGTGCTTAACCGACCTTGTATATTTAGAGTTCCTGCTTTTGTATTAAAAATATTAATGGGAGAGTCAGCAGATTTAGTGTTGTATGGCCAAAATGTTTTGCCCGCGAAATTGCTTAATCATCAGTTTAAATTTCAATATCCAACTTTACAGTCAGCCTTAAAACAGCTATTAATTAAGCCATAGATACTAAACCTTAGGTAATCACTTGAAAGCAGAGTTTCTTCCTCACGGAAAATGCAGTTTTGCTGTAGAAGATAACATTATTTCCATAGATGCCACGGGCCCATGGAATTTAGAGTTCTTTAAAAAAATGCACGCCGATCTAACAAGCATTATTATAAACGATGTAGATTACCAAAACTTTGCAGTTTTACTTATATTGAGAGGCCTACCATTAGCAACAAAAAACGCTTTAGACTATCATGTAAAATTTGTTAGTACTGGACAAACTAAAGCATTGGCAATCTATTCTAGCTTGAGTGAATCGCCAGCTATAGCCGAAAATATTTTTCAAAAAGCTTATTATCAAGCAGGACTAAAAAGCAAAAGCTTTGATTCTCCTGATGCAGCAAAAAAATGGTTAACAAGCCAATTAACCTAGTTTTATGAATAGACTAACTTACCGCTATGTTGCTTTTTCCTCTTTAACACTAAAGGGTTTTTGCTAACTTATTATTTACGGTTAATAAACATAAACCAAAGAGAATAATGAACTAATAAAATCAAAAAAGGTGAGCACAAGCTCACCTTTTTTACATTCTATGTTTAACTTTACAGCTATTAATTAACTAAAAAGGTAATCACCCAAAAAAAGTGTAAACTTAGTGTGTGTGTGTGACAAGCTATCTCCAAGGGTATATTTTATCGGAGTATGAAAATCAATGTATTATATTTTAATACATTAAAAGCATTTTTCTTATAAAAAAATAAACTCTGTAAATTTAATACTATAAAATAGTATTATTCTTTACACTTTTCAAAATTCACTAAGAGTAAACCTACCCAAAAGTCAGGCGTTAAAAAATTAAAACGTACTCAAAACATTAAAGTAACATCATGATTCTCATAATAATACAGCTGCATATTGAAACATTAAAATGAATAGAATTAGCATCTCATTATGGCACCTATAGCAAATGAATCAATGCCTGAACGACTGAAGAAACCTTATCATATTCCCCAAATATTAAAACGACTATTTTTGTTTTTATAGAGTACCTTACAAAAAGCAATAACTGACGACATTACTGTAGAGGGTCTATCATTAGTAACAGTAAGAAAATCTGTAAATTTTCTTAATTATCATTCTGCCTTTATTAATCTATTTATAGGTTTTGTAGCCGTTCCTTTCTAGGCTAACTCGTGCAATTTAGCACTTGCCATACACTAGTATTTATCGCTTAATAACAGTATGTTGTTAAGCTGATGCTCTTCCAATAGAAGATTTTCACTTCTTAAATCAGTGTCCGTGTCGGGAGTAAAAAACTATTAATTCGGACTCGTAATAGTTTAACTGATTCAAGCTATTACTCACCGTTACTGTAACGTTGAGTATATTTTAGAGGTATATGTATGGATGATAGTTTTGTAAAAGATTTGGATTCGTCTTTAGAAGTATTTAACACTTATTTTCCGAATGACAGAGATGATATAGTCATACTGCGTGGTCATCAAATAGCGGAAACAATGCTTTATAGTTTTATTCGTAAAACAGTTTCTAATCCGAAGCATATTGGGGTTTTGTGCCCATCCCCTCGAAATTAACCTTAGGTGATATTTAGAGTTTCAGATTATTTAATTTTAGTCTTTTCGAAACTTTAGAAATTGTTGAGCGAGAACAACCTAAAATGTTCTGAATATAGTCATAGGATTTTTTATCCGACAACATGCCTTCAACCTTTTGTTGTAATTCTATATCTATTGGTCGTCCACGATATCGACCTTCGGACCTAGCTTTAAGAATACCTTCTTTTTGTCGTCGTCTTCGATCTTCATAGTCCTTTCTTGCAATAGCTGCAAGCATGTCGAGCATCAAGTCATTTATAGCTGACAACATTCTTCCTGTGAATTCATCATTTACTACTGCAAATTGGTGACTTGTAGGTAAATCTAATGATACCACTTTTAAACCTTTTTCTTTTATGATGGATTTGAGCGAGTCCCAATCGTCATCTTTTAATCTAGATATCCGATCTATTTGTTCGACAAGTACTACATCACCTTTCTGGGCTATTTCTAGTAATCTAAATAATTCAGGTCTTTGAAGCGTGGCTCCAGATTCGTTTTCTGCAAAGAACGCAGAGATTAACAAATCATGATCGTTTGCAAATCGTAACAATGCGCTTTTTGCACGTTCCGCATCTTGCTCTTTGGTTGAGGCTCTTAAATATGCGTAAGTTCGAAAATTGATCAACAAGGAGATAGTCCATTTTACATAGTCTTATTATTATAGTCCATTATACATAGTTTCCGACATTTAATGGACTATTATAATACTTGACTTTAAACGGTCTCTTTGAAGTATACCCAAAATAAACCAAAAATTCCTTATTAATGATTATCAGAAATAGTTGTATTAGGTACACCATTTCAAGAAAGGCAGTTCTATTGCATTCTCGGATTTTGAACTAAGCGAATTACTATGTGATTTCTATCTCGCTTTCGTCCCTTTTGCGAAATAGACCTAATCGTCACTATTACAATTACCACATTGCGGACGTTTTTATGAATGAAAAATCGACTTGAAAACAGTCAGCAAAGATACGAAACCCGACATTAGATTTGGCTTAACTAGCGACAAGTGATCCGACATAGCGGACATTACTGGTAAGTCGTTTTCACCCCATAGCGCCCTAGAAACTTAAAAAATGTGCTCACGATTATGCATGCTTTTGGGAATTAGCAAGTGGTAAGCCTTAAGGCAGACGCATCACATCAAGCTGAAGAGGGATATGAGTGTTTTTATGTAAAATGGCATTCGATGTATACCCAATGAAAGTAAGAAAAAACAGTGTTAAACTGGCTATTATTCTAATCACCAAGCTCTTCCATGACAAAATCGATGAAACTTCGTACCTTTGCCGACATATGCTTTCTACTGGGGTAGACCATATAAACTCCTATCGAAGGCTTAGCCCAATCAGAGAAAACCTCGACTAATGTTCCTGTTTCAAGCTCATCTTTTAACGCAAAGCGAGGCACTCGAAATATACCTTGATCAGCGACACCTAAGTCTATTTCTAATGTGGAATTATTGGTGAGCACGTGGCTTTCAACGTGCACCTGAATTGAATCTCCATTATGATCTTGAAATAGCCAAATATTGGGTTGTTTCAAATTGCTATAACTGATTATTTTATGCCGATCTAAATCGTACGGGTGTTGTGGTACACCATGTTTAGCTAGGTAACCCGGTGAAGCCAATACGAGGGCTTCTGATTGAGTGATTTTTCTACTGATCAAACTAGAGTCTTCGAGGTGAATAGCGGCTCTAATTACCACATCAAACCCATCGGATATAAGATCGATCTTTCTATCATTAAGGTCTAAATCTAGTTGGATTTTTGGGTGTTTTTCAGTAAATTTACTTAGTATAGGGCTGATATTAGACAAACCATAAGAGATAGGGCAACTGATTCGAAGCACTCCATGGGGCTCTCCCTGCTTGCCGATGATGGCGTTTTCAGCTTGCTCTGCATCTTCAATTATTTGTTGGCACCGTTGAAAATAAAGTTCGCCTTCCGGCGTCAAGCTCAGCGATCGAGTTGTTCTATGTAAGAGGCGAACACCTAAACGAGCTTCTAGCTTATTCACTTCTTTACTGATGTATGACGTAGAGTGCCCACTAATGTCAGCAGCCTGAGTAAAACTGCCCGCTTTTACAACATGAACAAAAATCACTATACCATCAAGAAATTTACTTTTAATTGCCATGACGTCTCCTTTTTAACCAAGTATTTACTGTCATTACAGGTCATTTGGAAATAATCAGTCCACAGTTAGAGGATTAATTAATAAATGGGATTGATTTAAAGTGTACCCAACCACTGAGACAAAAGATAGGAAGTTATTATGAAAGTACTCGCATTCGCAGCAACAAGCAGTAAGAATTCCATAAATAAGCACTTAGCCAACTACGCAGCAAAACAAATTGAAGGCGCACAGGTAGAGCTTCTAGATATAAATGACTATGAAATGCCACTGTTTAGTGAAGATCGTGAAAAAGAGCTAGGTCAACCAGAACTTGCAAAAGCTTTCTATCAAAAGCTTGGAGAAGCAGATGTTATCGTTATCTCTTTTGCAGAGCACAATGGTTCCTATACCGCAGCGTACAAGAACCTTTTTGATTGGACATCTCGCATCAATATGCAAATGTTCCAAAACAAACCTGTCATCATGTTGGCAACTTCACCGGGCCCGGGCGGAGCTGGAACTGTACTGGCCGCAGCACAAGGTTCGGCACCTTATTTTGCAGCAGATGTGAAAGGGGCTATTTCAGTACCAAGCTTTTACGATAATTTTGATACAGATAATGGCCAATTAACCAATAAAGATTTGATTGATAAGATACTGAGCGCAATTTCTCTTCTGTAGTGACTTAGTAAAACTTGCCAGAGGCTTGAAACGTTTTAAGAGGTGAAAGTGCCTTAACGTTATACATGAATGCTGAAACCTTTACGCTCGCTCTTGGGAGAAAGCGAGCGTAAACAACTCAAAAAGGCCAACTCGCTTTGTGCCCCTTAGCGTGCCAGAACACCAACTTATTTAACGTTCGCTTCAGGCTCTGAACTGCCCTTAATAGCTTAAAAACTAATGTCGGCTATTGGCTAACACTTGACCTAAAGAATAGCCGACAGCTAACGTCAACAAAGCGCACATTAAAGGGCACATTTTTGACATGAGGTGATCGTTAATGAATTTTAATAATTAAAATATTCTTGGAATGATTGCTAAGGGCAGTAGATGGCGGTCAGGGAACTTATAAGTCGGGTGCGTTATAGACATCAAACGCACGTTTTTTTATCTCAAGTAATTCTAGCTCTAATTTTTTATCTTTTTGACGTCCCACCCGTAGCATAAGCTGAATATTCTTTTTTTGGTCGTTATATGCGGCTAACTTCAATTTAGGTTTTAAAAACTTAACCAGTATTGCATTTCTAGCGGTAGCAGAAGTGTAACCATCATTTGACTGAACAGTGAAGTAGAGATGTAATAAAGCCTCAAAACAAAGGTTTAGGAGATTATCGTAGTACATATATAGCCATTAAATGATGTAGTTTCTGCATAATACTATTTTTGGTGATTTTTGCCACTTTGTTAGTGTTACGCTATCGTCAATAAATGCCACTTTGAAGTCTTTAACGCTTGATGAATATAAGCGAAAATTTTGCAACCACTTGGGTTCTTTTAGCTGATGAATTTGGCCCTCTTTATGACAATTAAGTTTTTACAGTCACGGTCTACGATAGGTACACCTTATTAATACTTTCTGGGAGAGCCTATATTTACTACCACATAGTTTGTTTGTTCAATCGACACTACCAAGTGTCTCAATACCATTTAGTAAACCGATTAAATCAATTTCCTTACGGTCTTTATTAAAGGCATATTCTCCATTCAAGTTTATATGCTGCCAAGCGACAGGTGATAACCTTGAAATAATATCAACCACATCTTGTCTGCCGTTCTTTTCTTGAATTTGTAAAAATGCCGATAATAATGCGGAATTATAATAAATAATACAGTTTGAAATAAGCCGAGCACAGTCGTTCCATTGCGATACTTGGTAATCATTGCCCCCACGAAACTTATTACCATTAACGGAAGTAATCGCCCGTTTTAATTGATGGTATGCTTCACCTCTGTTCAAGGCTTGTTGAACATAATGGCGCAGCGTGGAGTTATCAACGTACTCCAAAACATAAATTGATTTTATTAATCGGTCATATTCCTGAAGAGCAGACAAGATGCGACTCTTACCGTTACTCAACTTTCCAATAATAGTACTTTGCGTGGTAGTCTTTCGGCTTAATGAGCACACTATACGTTGAATTTCGTCCCACTCTTCAGCGATTAATTTATGATTTATTTCTTTTATCAATTGAATGCGACCTCCATCTTCTTCAGACACTTCAAATAAATTAAAAAATATTTTTTTCATTTTTGCGTATCGAGGGGCGAAGGTATAACCAAAAAAGTCCAAAATAGCGAAGTTTACATTGTTGGTACCATGCGTACTGAAAAAAACAGGACATACGGACATGTTAATTTGTAATGATATCAGTTAGATATTGATTTACATTTTGTCTGTATATCAACAAAAAATACGGACAAATATCGATTGTTATGCCCGTATATTGTGGACATTATTTTTGCCTACTTCATTTGAAAGTAGTTTTTCTAAATCAGACAGCCGCTTTACTAGCATTAGCTCTCGGTTTAGTGATTGCTGATATAGACTTTTATAATGATCTTTTTCTGACTTTAGTTTATCTAAGTAACCTTTAGAGTCGTCTTCGGGCTTACTTTGAATACTTGCAGCTAATTCAATTTCTTCGATAAGACTTGCAAATTGAGGTCGTGATTTTTTGATTGAGCTTCGTTTACGGCCAGCTTCCAATGCAACTGTATCTTTAGATATACGAGTTCCTTTGGGTAAAACAACCGGTGTATTGTTTTTTAATCGCTCTAAAGCAGACAAATAGTTATCTACGGCTCCCATTAAATCATCCTCTTTTAACCATTTTATTTTGTTGTAACAACAATGCTTCTAGTTCCATTTTTTCAGTTCTATATTCAATACTATTTTTCTCGAGCGATGCTACAAAGTTACGTTGATAATTTATTACGTTTTGTACTTTTGATGGTTTTAAAACCGCATCAGTACATTTAATACAAGCAGATATATTACCAAGTAACTTTTGATTACAAGGGGAAGTCGTAGTACATGCCCCTAATGCTGTCTCTTTATAAGCCAACTCACCATTTTTGAACTTTTTAACAATATCACCTCGATTCATGAGGATTTTTACTTTTTGCTGTGCATTCTTTGGTTTGTTAAACCGCTCAATATGATTGCCATGACTCCCATGTAAATCCTCTTCAGAAAACAATAATTCTAATACGTATGCAAGCGTATCTACTTCTGGTTTGCTTCTATCGTATTCTTTGTGGAAATGTTCATTGGTATCAAATAGTTCACTGTATTCGTTTCCATGAGCATAATATAAGGACATTTCACGAGTGATATGCTTGAGTTGTCGTTTTAATGTTGATAGTTTTACTAGTCCACTTTGACGACAGTAATAAGCAAGGGTTCGCCTAAATTGGTGCGAAGAAAAAGACCACCTTTCTCCAATTTTAAATTGATCTTCCATTCTCCATGCTCGAGAGCAATCAATTATTTCAAGGAAGTTCAGATCTTCATTGTTAATTTCTATTTCTTTAATATTAATAAAGCGCCACAACGTTGAGCTTGTATGGTTGTGTGGTAAACAAGCTGTTGAACTTCTTTTTGCCCCAACAAAACCTAAATAGCTTGGAGATGGAAATAGAATAAGCTCTTCGGCAGAGAAATCTTGATCGTGGGTTACAAGTTTTGCGATAGATTGTAGTACTTCAACAATAGTTTCACTTTCTTTTGATGTGATCCATGCGGTTGTTTTTCGTTGACCGACAAGCTTACTTGTTTTTCCTAACAGTCGAACTATATTCCCATGTTTTGATTTTTCTATAGATAAGCAATTCAACATTAAGCTCAGTAACTCACTATACCTCATACCTGAATAAGCATGTAGTAAATATCTTCCTGCATCTTGGATTGCTAGGATATAGCCATGAATATTTGTAAGACTCTTAATCCCTAATTTATCAACCTCACTGGTTAAACCATGAAATTCAACAGCTTCTGAGAAGTTGAGCTCAATACCATATTTTTCAATGTTTTTAGGTTTTTGCCTTCGTCCATATATTTTGTTCTCAACACATTTTTCGATGAGTGATATAAGAGGCGCTTGTATTTTTTTAAAGGAAAATATCAATGACCAAAGCTCAGATAAAAAACCGCTAAATATACGTGGAGGTATAACAGGGTGTTGCTTATGTTCTGGAATAGTCTCTCGTAGCGCTCGAATATCAGTGATAACCTTTAAACCCAATGTAGGAATACCTGTTTGCTTTTCACCTAGTTCGAATAAATGTCCCAAAAGAGCAATAAAGTAAGTCAATAAACTACCAGTATTAATCTTAGACTTTATAAATTTAGTAACATTTTGTTTTGATGCTAAAACCTCAGTAACAGTTAAGCTTTCTTCACTTGCGTAATGACATAGTTTCTTAATCACTTTGTGGTAATTATATAAAGTCCCAACGGTGAGAGCTCCCGCTCGTCCCGTTGAAACAAGATATATCATTATGAAAGTTAGCCATTTTGCTTCGTCTACCGTTTGATATGGAAGGTTATTCCAATACAATTTTGTATCTTGTGAGGCCGCTGTTCGGTATGGAGTTAAATCCCAATAAGTAGCGTCACCATAGGTTGATAGCACTACTCCGTCAGTATTTCGTGAGATAACGAAAGTTTGAGAGGGACAAGTTATATTTTTAGAGTTAAGTTGGAAACTGTCAGGTTTAGTTTGGTCAACCGCCGTTTCAAATCTAGATTCGTAAAGTAATTGATAAGACTCATTCATTTAATGAGCTCCAGATTAATGAGTAACTGGTATTTCCTGTCCCAATATGGAGAAAGCATTTCTTGCTCTGACACTTCCGAGCATATTCTATCAACAAGAAGTTTTAATTTTTTATTCTGGGTTCTAAGTGACATTAATATTTCATCTATACGAGTAAGCATTTTACCAAAGTAGTTTTCAAAATGTGTTTCATTGCTTGCCAGTTGACGAGACTCAACAGAGATATAACGGAAGCTAACTAGCTTTCTAATGTCTTCTTCATCTGCAACAATCCTATAGTGGGAACAATTTAAACAACCATGTGGGGTTGAACAGTCAGGTAAAACATTACTTATAGAATCAATGACCTTTGGAACTTGGAATTGTTGGCACTGACCTATAGGAACTGAGGTATACTGCGATTTTTTAGCGTTAGAAGTATTAAATTGAATGGTGGAAAGGCTATCGTAAAATTTTGACATTTCGTTTGCGCTTTCAATTTCAGACCCTGTTGTGTAATGTTTTAGCACTGTACGCTCGCTATTTTGTAACATCATTGCCGTGGTTTTAGGATCTGTATTGGTGATTAACCAATCGGCTTTGTGAGCTCTCCATTCTCGTGCGGTTATCGTTGGTATGTTGATGCCAATATTATTCCTTAATTTTTGATTGAAATTGGTAGTAAAACCCTTTGATAATGGCTTGTGATTGATAATTGAAGCATCAAAACCAAAAAATAATTGGGTACTATCTTCTACAAGTAAATATTTTCGAAGTTTTAAATACTTTTTAAAGAGTGGTAAAAATGAACTGGTGACGATGAAGTGCTGTGATTTGTTTCCAGCCCTGAGTTTGATTGCGCGATAACCTTGATGTTCTTTGCCAACTTTATAATCGTTAGACCAATTAAGTGTTATCATTTGTGCTAAATTCATTGCGGTATTCGATATGAATAACATGGTAAAAGCGTCACTTGCAAGTGAAGCTAGGCGTCTACGATAATAGTTATTATTGTCCGAATTTGCCTCAACTAGCGCTTTTTGAGATGCCTTCATAATGTACCTAGAGGCATCTCTTTTTTGTTTTTTATCTCCATTGTAATATTTCTCCATATTTTCTACTTTGGATAAACAACCGTTTTCATAATCCCACGACCAAAAACCTCTAGTCCATTCATTACGTACTTTTAATTTTGCTGTAGTGGCCATTGGACGAGTTGTTGGAAATACCCACAGAGTTTCTTCAGGCAAAGTTAATTGAAACGGGTACTTTTCAAAGCTAAGAACAAAGTCAGTTATTTGATTAAATAGGCTTAAATATAGTTCAATAGACTGATGGACCTTTGAATGACCAGGAACTGGAGTTGCTACTGTTGCGGCTCCACTCTTTCTGATAAGACGAAGCCCCGCACTAATGACTCCTTCATCGTCATCAAAAATGAATTTTAATATTTCAATGATATGATTTTGATAACGAGCTGCGGTATTTATGTTGAGTTGACTACTTCGTGTTAAATGAAAAAGAGTAAGGATATATTCAGCCAAGCTTTTCCTTGCTGTCATGATTGTGTTCAATACATCTTCTTGCTGGTTAGAATCACACCAAACTAAAAATTGATTAAAGCTACTAGTATATCGATGAAGGGTTTTTGGCGTTATGCCTGTGCTATATCGACTATGCAAATATTCCACAAAGGCTTTTATAGCGTTAATACGACTCTTTTTGAATGAACTAGCATCAACTAAGCTTGTAGCATAGTCTGCATGATTTGAATTGGCATGTTTTGATTTTCTCCTGGTAAAACACCAGGAGCCAACATCTAAATTTTTGACTTGCCAAGGCACTTTTATTTGTAACTGTGAATAATCAACTGGATAAATATTGTCATCAAAATTAAGGGGGATATTTTCAAGTTCATATACAATGGTTTTTCGTTCTGTCCATCGAGTATTAATTTCCTTCATAATCATCACTCACTTGCATAAGGTGTTTTTCAAACTCAGATTGAACAGTAAGTGCAATTGAAAAGTCCTTTCGATAGGTCAGATACCGCTCAGTTGTAGTAATACTTGAATGACCTAGTCTTTTTTGAACGATCATTAGGGCTGACCACAAAGCATCCCCACTCAGTAACTCTCTTCCCATAGTTGAATTATGATTTGTAGATTTAATTTTATCTTCGAGCAAGTTCATACCAAAAGTGGCTCTGAGATCATGAAATCTAATGCTAAATATGTGGCCTTTGCTAGTGAGCTCAGGTATAAGTTGCTGTCGTATAAATGCGTTAACAGATATTCCTCGAGGAGGATGACGATAAAGGGTTAAGAATGGATCTGAATTTGCCATATAATAAGGTCGTCCGCCTTTAGTTAAAAATGCATATTGATAATTCTCAGATTCATAAACTAGCCTAGATAATTGATTCCTTGTTTTGGCACGCTTTGAGCCAAGATATAACTGAATACGCCTATATAGCCACGCTGGTATATGCAGAACGATATTTTTTCCGTACTTCGTATCAATTAAGGTACCGTTTCCAGTATTTATTTTTACGACTTTTAAGGTATCAGGAATTTCAGCCTCAAAATGGCAATGTCTTAATGTGAAAACTGTTTGAAGCCTGGCACCGGTTGTTAAGGCAAACATAAATGATAAAGTCATTTCTGAATTGCCAATGTTTCTTAATGCCTCAACTAATTGGTATTGCTCAGTTGTAGCAAGTGGTCTTAGTTTTCCACCGTCTTGTATGTACTCTTCATAATCAGAGTTATTGTTCGTTTGCTTAAAAGATAAATCCGTGGATATTTGTTTTTTACTGAGTGAAAAGCCTTTATGATCTTTAAAGTTAATAAAAACTTCTTTCTCTCTCCACAATGGATAATCAAATGTTACTCCTGCACAGGTTTTTAGCCATCGGTAGAATGTTTGTACTGTACCCATTCTGCGTTTAGCTGTACTCGATTTTATTTCACCATTTCTTATTAACTCATGAAGGTAGGCACAGAATCGATAGGTTGGTCTTGCCATTATTCGTTTAGGGACGGATAAATAGTCAACTTCTTCAGTATCTAACCATCTTTTAAACATAACTAAATCAACAGATTTAGATTCTAATGTTTTTGGAGAAACACGTTTAACCGATTTTAAACTATCCAGCAAAAATAAATTGGCCTGCTCCCAAAGGCTTCCGTCTGAATTAAGTATCATCGGAAAATGATTGTAATGATCTAAATGAAAGTCATCATTTTGCTGAATTTGATACTTATATTTTTCTTTAGTTTTAGGGCAGGTATTAGAAATTAAGTCACCATCGACAACGAAACTAGTAGGTTCAAATAATTTTAAGTGAGTTATAACTTCAAACTTAGCTTTAGACATTTGGTTATCTATTTTAAATATGAATAATGATTTATATAAATCTAAAG